>NZ_JBSFJF010000073.1:0-33388 GCF_053597915.1 Streptomyces sp. NPDC001219
GCAGGCTGGGGTCGGCGGTGAGGTCGTACGCGTCGACGGTGGTCGCCAGGTCCGTGTGGACTGCTTCGCTTTACGTCCACACACCAGGCCCCTCCGGCCCGTCCCCTCCCGTGGGTGGATGGTGAAAAACGGTGGGTGGGGGTGCACGTGATCGCTCACGTGCACCCCCACCCTGTTCGGCGGCTCAGGCGGACTCAGTCGCCGGTTGTGCGGTTCAGACGGACTCCGGTACCGCGGTGCGGTCCGCGGGGGTGTCCTCGTTCTTGGGGGTTTCGGGCGGGGTGGCGGGGCCGCCGCGCAGGGGGACCTCCTTGAGGAACCAGGCCGCGGCGAAGCCGACGATGCTGATCAGCGCGCCCCACAGGAACACGTGGTGGGTGCCGGAGGCGACCGCGTGCGAGTAGGCGTCCCTGATCATCGGCGGGAGCTGGGCGAGGCCCTTCGGGTCCATCTGGGCGCCGCCGCTGGTCATCTTCTCGCCGGCCTTGCCGATCCGTTCGACCATGGTGGTCTGCACCTGGTGGGTGAAGACCGCGCCGAGGATGGCGACGCCGAAGGAGCCGCCGATCGTCCGGAAGAGGGTGGCGGAGGACGAGCCGACGCCCATGTCCTTCATCTCGACGCTGTTCTGTGCGATCAGCATCGTGGTCTGCATCAGGAAGCCCATGCCGGCGCCGAGCACCGCCATGTAGGCGCCCGAGGTGAAGCGTGTGGTGTCGGTGTCCATCAGGGACAGCAGCACCAGGCCCAGGGTGATCAGGCCGCTGCCGACCACGACGAAGACCTTGTACTTGCCGGTCCGGGTGGTGACCCGGCCGGCGAACAGTGACACGGCCATCATGGCCAGCAGCATCGGCAGCAGGAGCAGGCCGGAGTTGGTGGCCGAGGCGCCCTGCACGGTCTGCTGGAACAGCGGCAGGAACGTCATCGACCCGAACATCACGAAGCCGACCAGGAAGCCGATGACCGTGACGAGCGAGAAGTTGCCGTTGCGGAAGATGTGCAGCGGCAGCACCGGCTCACGGACCTTGCGCTCCACCAGCAGGAACAGCCCGAGCGCGACCACGCCGAGGACACCGAGACCGATGATCTCGCTGGACAGCCAGGCGTACTCGGTGCCGCCCCAGGTGGTGATCAGTACGAGTGCGGTGATGCCGACGGTGAGCAGCGCGGCGCCGACGTAGTCGATCCGGGTCTGCGACCGCTTCTTCGGCAGGTGCAGCACGGCGGTGACCATGACCAGCGCGATCGCGCCGAGCGGCAGGTTGATGTAGAAGCTCCAGCGCCAGCCCAGGTGGTCGGTGATGGTGCCGCCGACGAGCGGTCCGCCGATCATGGCGACGGCCATGACGCCGGCCATCATGCCCTGGTACTTGCCGCGTTCCCGCGGCGGAATCAGGTCGCCGATGATCGCCATGACGCCGACCATCAGTCCGCCGGCGCCGAGGCCCTGGACGGCGCGGAAGCCGATCAGCTGGCCCATGTCCTGGGCCATGCCGGAGAGCGCGGAGCCGATCAGGAAGAGGACGATGGACGTCAGGAAGACGCCCTTGCGTCCGTACATGTCGCCGAGCTTGCCCCAGATCGGTGTCGAGGCGGCGGTGGCGAGGGTGTACGCGGTGACCACCCAGGACAGATGTTCCAGTCCGCCCAGTTCACCGACGATGGTCGGCATCGCGGTGCCGACGATCATGTTGTCCAGCATCGCGAGCAGCATCGCGATCATCAGCGCGAAGAGCACCATCCGCACGCTGGCGGGCTGCTTCTCCTGGCCTGCGCCCGGTCTTTTCTGCGCGGCCGAGGCCGGCCCTTCCCCCGTCGGGGTCGCAGGTTGCGACTTCCCCATTACTCACTCCCACTTACTTGCCGCCCGGCTAGTTCAGTACAGTGATGAAGGTAGGCGGGCAACTAGCCGGGCGTCAAGTAAGTTTCTCTGACGCCCCACCGGGCAGCCCTCTGACCAGGACCGACGATGCAGGAGAGCACCATGAGCACACAGGCGCGCAGGGGGAACACCCGTCAGCGCATTCAGGACGTCGCTCTGGAACTGTTCTCCGAACAGGGCTATGACAAGACCTCGCTGCGCGAGATCGCCGAGAAGCTCGAGGTCACGAAGGCGGCGCTGTACTACCACTTCAAGACCAAGGAAGACATCGTCATCGGCCTGTTCCAGGACCTGGGCAGGCCCATCGACGAGCTGATCGCCTGGGCCGAGGAGCAGCCGCGGACCCTGGAGACCAAGCAGGAGCTGCTCCGCCGCTACAACGAGTCACTGCGCTCCGCCGAGCCGCTCTTCCGCTTCCTGCAGGAGAACCAGGCCGCGGTACGGGACCTGAGCATCGGCGAGACCTTCAAAGCGCGGATGCTCACCCTCTTCGGGCTGCTCAGGGAGCCCGATGCGGAGCTGACGGATCAGGTGCGCTGCATCACGGCACTGTTCTCCATGCACGCGGGCATGTTCGCGATGCAGAACCTGAAGGGCGACCCCGAGGAGAAGCGCAAGGCCATCCTCGAGGTCGCCACAGAACTGGTCACGGCGGCAAACCCGCCGCACCGCCGGCCAGCCCGGCCGGACTCAGCTCAGACGGTGTCGCCGTGAGCCCGCAGGAATCCGGTCGGCTCGATGCCCGACCCGTAGTTGGGGCCGGTGCGGACCTCGAAGTGCAGGTGGGGGCCGGAGGAGTTACCGGTGCTGCCGGACAGACCGATCTTCTCGCCGGTGCCGACCTGCTGGCCGACGCTCACGTTGATCTGTGACAGGTGCGCGTACTGGGTGTACGTGCCGCTGTCGTGCTTGATCACGATGGCGTTGCCGTAGGCAGGGCCGTCGCCGCCACCGTTGGGGCCGGCCTTGACGACGGTGCCGGAGTGCGCGGCCTTGACCGCGGTGCCGCTCGGCACGACGAAGTCCTGGCCGCTGTGGCTGTGCGACCACATGTTGCCGGCCAGACCGAAGGTCGAGCCCAGGGTGTACTTGTCGACCGGCGTCACCCAGGCGTTGGCCTTCTTGGCCGCGGCCTTCTTGGCCTTGGCGGCGTCCGCGACGGACTTGGCCTGCGCGTCGGCCTGTGCGGACACGGTCGAACCGACACCCGAGGTGAGGTTCTGCAGACCCGCGTCGGCGGCGGTGGCTATACCGGCACCCAGGGCGGCGGTAACGCCGACACCGGCGGCGACAACGGCGACGCGATTGCGCAGCGCGAACTTCTTGGAATTGCGGAGAGCGGTGAACTTCGACATGCGGGTTTTCCTCCAGTGAATTGATTGGTTTCCCAGCTGCGGACCGGGATCGCCATTCCTTGGTAACCCGCCTTCACCGCCCTGCCAAGCGGCCTTTCTACTAACCCGGCCCGTACGAGATACCGGGTGACCGAGGCCCTTGCGTGCCCCTCACCGCTCTTCACGAAACCCCCCAATTCGGACATCTCGCAACGCCACCCACCCTCGCCGCACACCCCCTGAACAGGCCTTTCCCCCATACGCCACAGGGACCCCACCTCCCCGACGCCGCCCCTCCGCCGCCAGCCCCTCCCGCACCCCGGAAAACCCCCGCACCTCGGCGGCACACTTCCCCTAATTCTTTTAGTAGGCCCCGAATCGCCTGTGTGCCATGTCACCGATAACCAAGATCCAACCCCTTTCCACACCCCTTTCGAGCCCCCGACCCGCCCCCCGGAACCACTTCGACACGGACAACTCGGCCCTTTGTGACGTGGCTTACCCGGCCTTTGTGGCGTGGATTACCCAGCCTTTGTGACCCGGGCTACTCGGCCTTTGTGACCCGGGTTACTCGGCCTTTGTGACCCGGGTTACCCGAGTCCGCGAAATGTCCGTATTGGGCGGTAATCGGGGTCGCGATTGCGTGAGCGCGGCCACAGTGGTCGGGCAGCAGGCCCCTGGACACCGCCAATCTGGCGCTGCGCTGCGAGACCGGCCCCCAGGGCCCGAGGCCCACGGACTGCGCGGGCCAGGACGATCTGCCGCTCCCCGAAGAAACCGCGCACCCCCGGCGGAACAGGATCTGTCCTGGCTGTGGAAGGGGCCTGGTGCGTGGTGGGGCGGGGGCAGGCAAGGCGGCCTGCCCCCGTGGCTGGCCGTCGCCACCGCCCGTGATGAGGCACCGGCGGGGCTAACGTGGCCGACGGGATCGTCGCCTCCCGGCCGTCCGCGGACCCCGGCGACTGGCGGTCGCCAGGTCGGGTTCAGCGAGCTGTCGTCGGCCCCGATGAGCCGAGAGGACGTCGCCACGTACATCCAGCGCAGCACCGTGCCGCGGCCAGCAGCGCCCAGCCGACTCGACCGGCTCTCGACCCCTACGCGCACACCCTGCTCAATGCCGTACGGATCGCCCAGGAGTTGGGGCGGCTAGCGACCCACCCACTGAGGCGCGGGCTGCTGCGCGCCCTGCACCGTGACCGCCGGGGCCCTCTGCCACATCGGGGCGGAAGGGCCTCTGACGCGGCGGTGTCGATGCTGCTGGGCGCCGGGGAGAGCCGGGAGCGGGCGATGGCCCCTACGGACGCGGTGGAGCGACCCGGCGGCCCAAGGTCCAGCTGTTGCGAAGCTCGCCCTTGGGAGGCTCGTCAGCGGCCGCTCGGAGCGGGACCAAGCGACCGCGGTCGACGCCCTCGGCTGGCATCTGCCCGCACTACCCGACGCGGCCCGCCAGGGAGGCCAGAGGACTGCGTCCGGCATCTCCTCAACCGCATCGAGCTGCTGCGTGAATCCGCCCCCGGCGCCGTCGACTTCGTGCACCACGACGACTGGGCGGACCTCAGCCGGATTGCCGTGGTGCCGGCCCGCCCCGAACAAGCCACATAGGCTGCACCGACTTCGCGACCGCCCATAACTGCATACCGCCAGGGCTTTCGCTCCGGACCGGCCACCTGGTCGAGGGGACTGCCCGGCCGAGGGTCGGACGCGGCGGTGGCTCACATATGGCCTGGGCGTTTCGAGGGAGTGGCGGGCCGGCTTTTCGTGTCTGGACTCTGGACAGGCTTCGGGCCGGGGGCCGTATTCGCCGGTGCCTGGTGTTCCCGACGGTATTCGTGCGGAGGTGGTGGGCGGCGGCGGGCACCGCCGGTGCCGGGCATCGGCTCTTCGTAAATGGCTGAAAACGGCCCTTGCCGAATAGGGGCTGTATTTCCGCGCGGCTAAAGAACGGGGTGCGAAAAGCCGGGCGCGGACAACAGAACTGCCCCGGAACCGTACGAAACGATTCCGGGGCAGTGCCGCAGTCGGTGCTGCGCTGAGCCGTCAAGCGTCCTTGCTCAGGTTCGGGCCCGAGCCGCCGGTGGCGGACTCGATCGGCGGGGCGTCGGGCAGGGCCGACTTCTCCTCGCCGCGGAAGGTGAACTTGGCGGTCTCACCCTCGCCCTCGACATCGACGACCACGATGTGGCCCGGACGCAGCTCGCTGAAGAGGATCTTCTCCGAGAGGGCGTCCTCGATCTCGCGCTGGATCGTGCGGCGCAGCGGACGGGCGCCGAGCACCGGGTCGTACCCGCGCTTGGCCAGCAGCGACTTGGCCTCGCTGCTGAGCTCGATGCCCATGTCGCGGTCCTTGAGCCGCTCGTCCACCTTGGCGATCATGAGGTCGACGATCTGGATGATGTCTTCCTCGGTCAGCTGGTGGAAGACGACGGTGTCGTCGACACGGTTGAGGAACTCGGGGCGGAAGTGCTGCTTGAGCTCTTCGTTGACCTTGTTCTTCATCCGCTCGTAGCTGGACTTGGTGTCGCCCTGGGCCGCGAAGCCCAGGTTGAAGCCCTTGGAGATGTCCCGGGTGCCGAGGTTGGTCGTCATGATGATGACCGTGTTCTTGAAGTCCACGACCCGGCCCTGGGAGTCGGTCAGGCGACCGTCCTCCAGGATCTGCAGCAGCGAGTTGAAGATGTCCGGGTGGGCCTTCTCGACCTCGTCGAAGAGCACGACGGAGAACGGCTTGCGGCGCACCTTCTCGGTGAGCTGGCCGCCCTCTTCGTAGCCGACGTAGCCGGGGGGCGAACCGAACAGCCGGGAGACCGTGTGCTTCTCGCTGAACTCCGACATGTCGAGGGAGATCAGCGCGTCCTCGTCGCCGAAGAGGAACTCCGCCAGCGTCTTGGACAGCTCGGTCTTACCGACACCGGACGGGCCGGCGAAGATGAACGAGCCGCCGGGACGCTTGGGGTCCTTCAGGCCGGCACGGGTACGGCGGATGGCCTGGGAGAGCGCCTTGATGGCGTCCTTCTGGCCGATGACGCGCTTGTGCAGCTCGTCTTCCATCCGCAGCAGCCGGGAGGACTCCTCCTCGGTGAGCTTGAAGACCGGGATGCCGGTGGCCGTCGCCAGGACCTCGGCGATCAGCTCCTCGTCCACCTCGGCGACGACGTCCATGTCGCCGGCCTTCCACTCCTTCTCCCGCTTCGCCTTGGCGGCCAGGAGCTGCTTCTCCTTGTCGCGCAGGCCCGCGGCCATCTCGAAGTCCTGCGAGTCGATCGCGGACTCCTTCTCCCGGCGCACATCGGCGATCTTCTCGTCGAATTCGCGCAGGTCCGGCGGCGCGGTCATCCGGCGGATACGCATCCGGGAGCCGGCCTCGTCGATCAGGTCGATCGCCTTGTCCGGCAGGAAGCGGTCCGAGATGTAGCGGTCGGCCAGGGTGGCGGCCGCGACCAGGGCGGAGTCCGTGATGGACACGCGGTGGTGCGCCTCGTAGCGGTCCCGCAGGCCCTTGAGGATCTCGATGGTGTGCGGCAGCGACGGCTCGGCGACCTGGATCGGCTGGAAGCGGCGCTCCAGGGCCGCGTCCTTCTCCAGGTGCTTGCGGTACTCGTCGAGCGTCGTGGCACCGATGGTCTGCAGCTCGCCTCGCGCCAGCATGGGCTTGAGGATGCTGGCGGCGTCGATCGCGCCCTCGGCGGCGCCCGCACCCACGAGGGTGTGGAGCTCGTCGATGAACAGGATGATGTCGCCGCGGGTGCGGATCTCCTTGAGGACCTTCTTCAGGCGCTCCTCGAAGTCACCGCGGTAGCGGGAGCCGGCGACCAGGGCACCGAGGTCGAGGGTGTAGAGGTGCTTGTCCTTGAGGGTCTCGGGCACCTCGCCCTTGACGATGGCCTGCGCCAGTCCCTCGACGACCGCCGTCTTGCCGACGCCGGGCTCGCCGATGAGGACCGGGTTGTTCTTGGTACGGCGGGACAGGACCTGCATGACCCGCTCGATTTCCTTCTCGCGCCCGATGACCGGGTCGAGCTTGGTCTCGCGAGCGGCCTGCGTCAGGTTGCGGCCGAACTGGTCCAGGACGAGGGAGGTCGAGGGCGTGCCCTCGGCGGGGCCGCCGGCGGTGGCGGCCTCCTTGCCCTGGTAGCCGGAGAGCAGCTGGATGACCTGCTGCCGCACCCGGTTGAGATCGGCGCCCAGCTTCACCAGGACCTGGGCGGCGACGCCCTCGCCCTCGCGGATCAGGCCGAGCAGGATGTGCTCCGTACCGATGTAGTTGTGGCCGAGCTGAAGGGCCTCGCGGAGCGACAGCTCCAGGACCTTCTTGGCACGGGGGGTGAAGGGAATGTGCCCGGACGGGGCCTGCTGGCCCTGCCCGATGATCTCCTCCACCTGCTGGCGGACCGCCTCGAGCGAAATCCCGAGGCTCTCCAGGGCCTTAGCGGCGACACCCTCACCCTCATGGATCAGGCCCAGGAGGATGTGCTCGGTGCCGATGTAGTTGTGGTTGAGCATCCGGGCTTCTTCCTGAGCCAGGACGACAACCCGCCGCGCGCGGTCGGTGAACCTCTCGAACATCGTTAATCGCTCCTCAGAGCGGTCAGGCAGTTAGGGGTCGGTCCCCTCCCTGTCCTTCCGCATGCTAGTCCCGCGGGGCGGGACAGCTCATTCCAACTGCCGACACCCGTCCGGATCACCCCCGCTCCTGCGAGGAAATTTACTGCCGAACAGCTGACATCTGCTCCAACTCGATGGTGCGAGACGATGTTCCCGCAGGCCAGGCATATACGCCCTCTGCCACTACGCCCGTGGCGAACGCGCCCTCTGTCGACACGCCGTCCGTCGCCGGCCCTCGGGCCGGGGCGGAACGCCTCGGACGCCGGTCACACCGTCTCTTCCCACTGAGACTGTCTTACCCGCTGCCACTGACACTCCATGCGGCGCGGGCCGCTTCCATCCGCTACGGGCGAACATCCGCACGCCCTCGCACACCCCTCCACACCTATCCCGCAGGCACGGTACGTACGCGCGCGTCTACGCAGCGTAACTTCCTGGGTTTTCGGGAGTTTCACCGGGCATGGCCCGCGTGCTTCCGCGCCCCCGCAGCCCCCTCGCCGCCGTCCGCCGGTGGTACGAGGAAGAGCTCGGCTGGCCGACAACCGGAACGGAGCCGGTGGAGCTGCCGACGGGGCTGCGCTTCGATGTGCTGGAGATGCCGGCCGGGGCGGGAGGTGCCGTACTACGGCGCCTGCCGCGGACCGGCCCGGTGGCACTCCTTCGGGCCGGATGCGACGGGAATCACTCCGGTGGTCGGCCGAAATTGCTCATGCTCATCGCGGCCGGCGGCGCCGAGGAACTCCCGGGAATCCTGGAATGGCTGGAGTGGGGCGCGCTCGTCCCGGATCTCACGGCGCGTGGGACCGGGGACCGGATGCCCGCGCCGGTGTTCCCGGCGGCCGCGGCACCGTCATACGGATTCGGTTCCCGGGAGGCCGCGCGATGGGTGCGGCCTCCCCGGCCCGGGTACGAGGCGGAGAATTCCCTGCCCACCACGGGGTTCGGGGCAGGAAACGGGGACGACGGGGGCGTCCCCGACCTCGTACGACTCGTGAGCGCGGCGGCGACGGAGTGCCACCGTGCCCGGTTGGTGCGTGCTGGTAATGCCCAATCGGACCGCGCGTACGGTGATCAGCCGTTGGCCTTCTCAAATGCCTCACGAATGTCGGCGGGGACCCGGCCACGGTCATTGACGTTGTAGCCGTTCTCCTTGGCCCAGGCGCGGATCTTCGCGGTGTCCTGGCTGCTGCCGGAGGCCGCACCGCGCGCCTTGCCGCGGCCGGAAGAAGCGCGGCCACCGGTGCGGCGGCCCGCCTTCACGAAGTCGGCGAGGGAGTCGCGCAGCTTCTGGGCGTTGCCTTCAGAGAGGTCGATCTCGTAGGACTTGCCGTCGAGTGCGAACGTCACCGTCTCGTCCGCCTCGCCACCGTTGAGGTCGTCGACAAGAAGAACCTGAACCTTCTGTGCCACCGGTTTCCCTTTCATCGAATGCGGATTACGACGGAAAGCAAACCGCTTTTCCGGGAAAAACACAAACCCTTGGGTAGGGTTCACTTGCCCACAGAGCGGGGAACGCATGCTTCCGTACCCATGAGATAGGGGAGCGATTCGGACATAGAACACTCATCACAGGTGCAGAAGCATCCGACTGTTACCCAGGGTGTTGGGCTTCACTCGTTCGAGGCCCAGGAACTCCGCAACGCCCTCGTCATAGGAACGCAGCAGCTCACTGTAGACATCACCGTCTACCGGGGCTTCGCCGATCTCTACGAAGCCGTGCTTGGTGAAGAAGTCGACTTCGAAGGTGAGACAGAAAATGCGCCGCACTCCGAGCCAGCTCGCGGTGCGCAGCAGCTTGTCGAGGACTTGGTGGCCGACTCCCGTCCCCTTGAGCCGCGGATCGACGGCCAGGGTGCGGACCTCGGCCAGGTCTTCCCACATGACGTGGAGTGCCCCGCAGCCGACGACCTCGGCGTCTTCGTCGCGCTCGGCGACCCAGAACTCCTGGATGTCCTCGTAAAGCGTGACGGTGGCTTTGTCGAGCAGGATCGCGTCACGTGAGTAGGCGTCGATGAGACGGCGTACCGCCGGTACATCGCCGGTCCTGGCCCGGCGGACGGTGAGGCCTTTTGAATGCGGAGGCATGCCGGGACGCTATCGCTCCTTGCCGGTGGCACTCGCCCCGGGTTCATCCCCTTCGGCGGGCCCGGCTTCACCGGCGCCTTCCGGTGCCGCTTCCGCCGGGTGTTCTTCCGCGGGCCTGGTCTCTTCCGCCTCTTGTGCCGGTTGTTCCGGGCCTTCCGCCGGTTCGTCGACCTGGACCATCCGTACGGCGTCGCGCAGGGCATGGCGCTGTTCCGGCGACATCATCCCGAAGAAGGCGACAAGGGCGGCCGCGGGGTTGTCGCTGGCGGACCATGCCTCGTTCATCAGTGCGGCCGCGTAGGCGGCGCGGGTGGAGACCGCCTCATATCGATAGGCGCGGCCTTCTGCTTCGCGGCGCACCCAGCCCTTCTGGTGAAGGTTGTCCAATACGGTCATGACCGTGGTGTAGGCGATCGACCGTTCCTTCTGCAGATCTTCCAGGACTTCTCGAACGGTGACCGGGCGGTTCCACTCCCAGACCCGCGTCATGACCGCGTCTTCCAGATCACCCAAGCGTCTCGGCACACAAGAACAATAGTGGGAGATGTCGCGAATGCCCGTTGATCTCGTTGCGTTTGGGCCGGAAAACGCGGTACGACCCGGGACGTCAATCCCGGGTCGTACGGTGTGCGCGGGGTGCCGAAAGCGCGGCGGGCGGCTCAGGCGCCGTGCGCGGTGGGCTCCTGACCGGCGGATTCGGCGCGCGCCAGGGCGGCGTCCACGGCGGCGTCCTCCTTGGCCTTGTTCGCTCCGCCCTGGCTCTTGATGATCGTCACGATCAGGGCGGTGAAGGCCACGGCCATCACCACGGGCGGGAGCAGCGCTGCGACGTAATCCATGACGTATGGCCTCCTTTGGGCGTGAGACACCAGAGTACGCAGCGCTCAGGCGGTGCGGCTCTCGGGGGGCGGGGCGGGCTTGCGGCGGGGCGGGAAGACCTCGCCCGGTGTGGGGATCGGCCGGTCCCGCTGCGGGCCCTTGGGCCGCGGGGCGGGCGCGGGCTGGGGCTTGCGCTCGGGTTTCGGCTGCCGTTCGGGCTCCGGCTCCCGGCCGGCACCGCGGGCTGCCGAGCGGCCGCCCGGCAGCGCGCGCAGCCGGGTCCGTACGGAGTGCTCGGCGAGCTGCTCGCAGTGGCGCAGCAGGGCGCCGCGGCGTGCGCTCTCGGCCGTCGCGCCGGACCGCGGCAGCGAGCGCAGGGCGGCGAGATCGTCGGGGCCGGGGACATGGCCCGCTGCCAGCGCCTCCCTGAGCTGCGCGAGATAGCCGGTGGCCGAACCGGGCAGGGCCGCGCGGTAGCGGGCGAGGTCGGCGAGGAGGAAGGCGCGCAGCCGGCCGCCTTCGCGGACCGCCTCGTCGACCGCCTCGGCCAGCCGGAGGTATTCCTGGATGTCCCGGGACCGCTCGGGGCAGGGGGTCCCGGGCGGGGCGGCGGGGGGCGTCGTCTGCAGGGCATGGGCGAGGGCGCGACGGAGCACACGCAACTCATCGGCGCTGAACGCCATGCCGCCGCGGGTTCCGTTTGGCATTGGCATATGGCGACTTTACGACCAATTCCGACAAAAGCCGCTTAATTCGTGAACGGTGGCGCGGCAGCGAGCCGCACCACCGGTCTTCCCGCGCCGGAATGCTTCCGCGGACGGGTGGTGTTCCGCTACGAGCGGGCGATATTCCGCTCGTAGACCAGCCGCAGTCCGATCAGGGTGAGCCAGGGCTCGTGCGCGTCGATCTCCGAGGACTCGCCGAGCACCATCGGCGCCAGCCCGCCGGTGGCGATCACGGTCACCTCGTCCGGGTCGTCGGCCAGCTCCCGCGCCATGCGCCGCACCACCCCGTCGACCTGGCCCGCGAACCCGTAGAGGATGCCGGACTGCATGGCCTCCACGGTGTTCTTGCCGATGACGCTGCGCGGCCGGGCCAGTTCGATCTTGCGGAGCTGGGCGCCCTTGACGCCCAGCGCGTCCACCGAGATCTCGATGCCCGGCGCGATCACGCCGCCGACGTACTCGCCGCGGGCGCTGACCGCGTCGAAGGTGGTGGCCGTGCCGAAGTCGACGACGACCGCGGGTCCGCCGTACAGCTCGACGGCCGCCAGGGCGTTGATGATCCGGTCGGCGCCGACCTCCTTCGGGTTGTCCATGAGGATCGGGACGCCCGTCTTGACGCCCGGCTCCACCAGGACGGCGGGCACGTCGCCGTAGTAGCGGCGGGTGACCTCGCGCAGCTCGTGGAGGACGGAGGGCACCGTGGAGCAGATGGCGATGCCCTCGATGCCGTCGCCCAGGTCGTCGCCGAGGAGCGGGTGCATCCCCATCAGGCCCTGGAGGAGCACGGCCAGCTCGTCGGCGGTGCGCCGGGCGTCGGTGGAGATCCGCCAGTGCTCGACGATCTCCTCGCCGTCGAAGAGGCCGAGGACCGTGTGGGTGTTGCCTACGTCGATGGTCAGGAGCATGGCGTCAGCGGTCCTCACGCACGTCGTCGGCCGGGTCCCGGTCGCCCCGGCCGTCGTCCTCGCGCAGGTCGAGGCCGATGTCGAGGATCGGGGAGGAGTGGGTGAGCGAGCCCACCGCGAGGTAGTCGACGCCGGTCTCGGCGTAGGTGCGGGCGTTGTCCAGGGTCAGCCGGCCCGAGGACTCCAGCATGGCCCGGCCTGCGACCAGGGCCACCGCCTCACGGGTCTGCTCGGGGGTGAAGTTGTCCAGCAGGATGAGATCGGCGCCCTCGGCGAGGATCGGCGGGATCTGGTCGATCCGGTCGACCTCCACCTCGATCGCCAGCCCGGGGAACTCGTTCCGTACGGCGGTGAAGGCCTCGGCGACGCCGCCGGCCGCGACCACGTGGTTGTCCTTGATCAGCGCCGCGTCGGAGAGCGACATCCGGTGGTTGACGCCGCCGCCGCAGCGCACCGCGAACTTCTCCAGGGCGCGCAGGCCCGGCGTCGTCTTACGGGTGTCGCGGACCCGGGTCCTGGTGCCGTCGAGCGCGTCCGACCAGGCCTGGGTCGCGGTGGCGATACCGGACAGCCGGCACAGCAGGTTCAGTGCGCTGCGCTCGGCGGTGAGCAGGTCGCGGGTGCGGGTGGTGACGCTCAGCAGCGGGGTGCCGGCCGCGACCCGGTCGCCGTCCTCGACGTGCCGCTCGACCTCGAACGCGTCGGTGCAGACGAGGGACAGCACCGCCTCGGCGACCCGTAGTCCGGCGACCGTGCCGGCCTCGCGGGCCGTGAAGTCGCCGGTGGCGACCGCGTCTTCGGAGATGGTCGCCACGGTCGTGACGTCCACGCCCTGGTCGAGGTCCTCCTCCAGGGCGAGCTGGGCGATGGCCTCCACCTGGACGGGGTCGAGCCCGGCGGCCACCAGGAGCGCGGCCAGGTCGGGGTCGAGGCCGCAGGCCAGCGGGTCGATCTCGTACGCGCCCCCGTCGCCGCAGCCGCAGGCGTCGCCGCAGCCTCCCCCGGAAGCGGTCTCGGGGGAGGCGCCGCCGGAGGGCCCGCCGATCTGGAGGAGAGGGAGGTCGTCGGGGGTGCTGCTCACGGGGTGGGCTCCGTCTTCGGGGAGGTGGGGTGTGCGGTCTGTCGTGGCGGGCGGTGGGGTCGGTGGCTACGGGGTGACCGTCGGCGAGAAGCCGGCGGTCTCCGTCATCCGGAGGGTCAGCGCGCGGTCCGCGGCCAGGGTGATGCGGAAGTGGCGGCGCCAGGAGGCATCGTCCCGGTCCGGGTGGTCCTCGCGCCAATGGCAGCCGCGGGTCTCCGCACGGCGCTGCGCCGCGGCGACCAGCACCCGGGCGACGCACAGGAGGTTGGTGGCTTCCCAGGCTTCCACGCCGGGCTCGGGGGCCTTGCGGTCGGCGGGCCCGGCGCTTCGGGTGGCGGTCGCACCGGCCGGTTCGTCGCCCGCCGGCAGGGCCGCCACGGTCGCCTCGCGGTGCAGGCGGTCCAGTTCGGCGGCCGCCCGGGCGAGGCTCTCCGCGCTGCGCAGCACGCCCGCGCCGGCGGTCATGGTCCGCTGCACGGCCGTACGGGTCTCCGGGGCGAGCAGCGGGAGGGTGGTGCGGGGCGCGGGGTCCGGGGCGGGGCGTGTGGTGTGCGCCGACGCGCCGTCCGCGGTGCCGTCCGGTGCGCCGTCCGCCGTGCCGTCGTGCGTACCGGAGGCGCCGTTCGTCGTGGGCTCCGGGGTCTCCGTGGAGTGTGGTCCGGCGATGTCCGAGGCGATCCGCTCCGCGAAGACCAGGCCCTCCAGAAGGGAGTTGGAGGCGAGCCGGTTGGCGCCGTGCACGCCGGTGCAGGCGACCTCGCCGCAGGCGTAGAGGCCGGGGACGGTGGTGCGCCCGCGCAGATCGGTGCGCACGCCGCCGGAGGCGTAGTGCGCGGCCGGGGCGACCGGTATCGGCTCGGTGACCGGGTCGATGCCATGGCTGCGGCAGGCGGCGAGGATGGTCGGGAAGCGGGTCTCCCACATGGGGGCGCCGAAGTGCCGGCCGTCCAAGTACATGTGCTCGACGCCCTGTTCGTGCGCGCGGCGCATGATCTCCTTGGCGACGATGTCGCGCGGGGCCAGTTCGGCGAGTTCGTGCCGGCCGACCATGAAGCGGGTGCCGTCGGCGTCGACGAGGTGGGCGCCCTCGCCCCGTACGGCCTCGGAGATCAGCGGCTGCTGGCCTTCCGCTTCCGGCCCCAAATACAGGACGGTGGGGTGGAATTGGACGAACTCCAGGTCGGAGACCTCGGCGCCGGCGCGCAGCGCCAGGGCCACCCCGTCGCCGGTGGAGACCGGCGGGTTGGTGGTCGCGGAGAACACCTGCCCCATGCCTCCGGTGGCGAGCACCACCGCCGGGGCGTGTACGGCCCCGACGCCGTCGTGCTGGCCCTCCCCCATGACGTGCAGGGTGACCCCGGCGGTGCGGCCCTCGGCGTCCGTGAGCAGGTCGAGGACCAGCGCGTTCTCGATGGTGCGCAGCCCGGCCGCGCGGACCGCCTCGACGAGCGCACGGGAGATCTCGGCCCCGGTGGCGTCCCCGCCGGCGTGCGCGATACGACGGCGGTGGTGGCCGCCCTCGCGGGTGAGCGCTATCTCGTCGCTGCCCGGTGCGGTGTCGAAGCGGGCGCCGGTGCCGATCAGCCGGTGGACGGCGTCCGGGCCTTCGGTGACCAGGGTGCGTACGGCGGCCTCGTCGCAGAGTCCGGCGCCCGCGACGAGGGTGTCGGCCAGATGCTGCTCCGGGGTGTCGCCGTCGCCGAGCGCCGCCGCGATCCCGCCCTGTGCCCAGCGGGTGGAGCCGTCGTCCAGACGGGCCTTGGTGACGACGACGGTCCGGCGGCCGGCCGCGGCGCAGCGCAGGGCGGCGGTCAGCCCGGCCACTCCGGAGCCCACCACGACGACGTCCGCCGCGATGGACCAGCCGGGGGCGGGGGCGGTCAGACGTATGCCGGTGCCTGCCGCGGGCCGGGGTGCGGTGCCTGTTCCGGTGGCGGTCATCGGGTCGCTCCGAGGGTGCCGTGAGGGGTGGTGGGGGTGGCCGGGGCTCCGGCGGCGGTGCCGTCCGAAGGGGCGGCGTCCGTGTGCAGGCCGCCCTCGGGGGCGGCTGTCGTTCCGGACGCCCCCGCGCCGAAGACGAGGCGGATGTTGTCGATCAGCCGGGTGGTGCCGACCTTGGCGGCGACCGCGAGGATGGCCTCGCCCTCGTAGCCGTCGGGGACCTCGGTGAAGTCGGTGGGGTCGACCAGCGCCAGGTAGTCGAGGGTGAGCGGCGGCTCGAAACGGGAGGCGTCGTCCAGCACCGCGCCGGCCGCGGCGCGCGCCACGGACGGGCCGTGCGGGGGGCCGGCGGCGGCGTAGGCGACGGCGTGGGCGTCGGCGGCGGCGCGGTCCTCGCCGAGGGCGGCGAGCGCCGCGGCACGGTCCTGCGCCGGGTGTCCCGTGGAGGCGGCGCGGGCGCGCAGCGCCTCCTCGGCCGCGAGCCGGTCGCGGGCCGCGAACAGCGCCGCCGACAGCGCGAGCGCGGTGCGCCGCTCCGGGAGGGAGAGGTAGCGGTTGCGGCTGGAGAGGGCGAGGCCGTCCTCCTCGCGCACCGTGGGGACGCCGACGATCTCGACGGGGAAGTTGAGGTCGGCGGCCATCCGTGTGATGACGGCGAGCTGCTGGGCGTCCTTCTGCCCGTAGAAGGCGATGTCGGGCGCGGTCAGATGCAGCAGCTTGGCGACGACGGTCAGCACCCCGTCGAAGTGCCCGGGGCGGCTGGCGCCTTCCAGGAGGGTGCCCATGGGGCCCGCGGTGATCCGGATCTGCGGTTCTCCGCCCGGGTAGACCTCGTCGGCGGACGGGGCGAAGACGACGTCCGCGCCCGCGGCGGCGGCCAGCTCGGTGTCCGCTTCCAGGGTGCGCGGGTAGCGGTCCAGGTCCTCGCCCGCCCCGAACTGCAGCGGATTGACGAAGACGGTGACGACGACCTGGCCCCGCGGCCCGACCCGGTGGCGGGCGGCGCGGACCAGGGTGGCGTGGCCCTCGTGCAGCGCGCCCATGGTCATGACGACGGCGCGGGCTCCGGTGCCGCGGGGCAGCTCGCGGAGCGCGGCGGCGGTGTGGAGGAGGTGCACGGGACGGGTGGGGCGGACGGGGCGGCTCTCGTCCATGGGCTGGTCCGGCTCCTGGGTCACGGGCACGTCCGGTGCCGCGGCGGTGTCCTGGTGGGGGCCCGGTCCGGGGGACGGGCTCAGGGGCGAGGAGGTCATCGGTCGCCTCCCTCGGGGCCGTGGCCGGGGGCGTCGGGGTCCTGGCCGGGGGCGTCGGGCGCGCCCGGGGCGGTGCCGGGGCCGTCGCCGGAGTCGGCGAGCACCTCCAGCAGGTCCTCGGCCAGTTCCGGCTTCAGCAGACCGTGGGCCAGCGCCCGGTCCGCGGTCGTACGGGCCATGGCGCGGTAGCCGGCGACGCTCTGTGGCGCGTGCCGGCGCAGCTCGGCGATGTGGGCGGCGACGGTACCGGCGTCACCCCGGGCGACCGGGCCGGTGAGCGCCGCGTCACCGGACCGCAGCGTGTTGTCCAGGGCGGCGCCGAGCAGCGGTCCCAGCATCCGGTCCGGGGCCTGCACCCCGGCGTCGTGCAGCAGCTCCATCGACTGGGCGACGAGCGTGACCAGGTGGTTCGCGCCGATGGCCAGCGCCGCGTGGTAGAGCGGGCGGGCGGACTCGGTGATCCACTCGGGCTCCCCGCCCATCTCGATGACCAGCGCCTCGGCGGCCATCCGCAGCTCGTCGGGCGAGGTCACGCCGAACGAGCAGCCGGCCAGCCGCTGGACGTCCACGGAGGTGCCGGTGAACGTCATGGCCGGGTGCAGGGCGAGCGGCAGGGCGCCGGCGTGGGTGGCCGGGTCCAGGACCGCCGTTCCGAACCGGCCCGAGGTGTGCACCAGCAACTGGCCGGGCCGTACGGCGCCGGTCTCCGCGAGGCCGCTCACCAGGCCGGCCAGGGCGTCGTCGGGGACGGTCAGCAGGACCAGGTCGGCGCGGGCGAGGACCTCGGCCGGGGGGACCAGGGGAACGTCGGGCAGCAGCTCGGCGGCGCGGCGTACGGAGGCGTCGGACACGCCCGACACGGCGACCGGGCGGTGCCCCGCGAGCTGCAGCGCGGCGGCCAGGGCGGGTCCGACCCGGCCGGCGCCGACCACGCCGACAGTCAGCCGGGCGGGGCGGTCCTGGGCCTCGAGAGGTGGGATTGCATTCACGCGGCAATGGCCTTCCGTTCCAGTCCGCGGGGGGTACCGGACGATTCCTCGCCATGCTACGCGAGTGTTTCCGGTGGCTTTCAGAGCTGTACGGAAGGTGAGACCGGGGTCTCTTCCGGGAGTTATCCACAGGGGTCGCGGAGCGGCGCGGGGCTGCGCGACGATCGGTGCGTCGGCACGCGAAGGCGTGAGGAAAGAGCGGTCAGGGGGTGTGAGGCGGATGCGGGAAGCGGGTGGACTCGGTCCGGACAGGGACTCGCGGGAAGCTGCGGGCGGTGCCTCGGGGGGCGGTTCGGCGGATACCTCGGGCGGCGTTCCGGGCGATGTCCCGAGGGACGCCGCGAACGGGGCGGGTGCCGCCCGTCCCGCGCCGGAACGGATGCGCGCGGCGCTCCGTGGCGCCCGGCGCGTGCTACCGGGCGGCCTCGTGCGGGAGACGGTCCGCGAGCGGCTGGACCGCCTGGTGGCCGACGCTCCGGCCGCTTACGACCTGGACAACGCGGTCGACATCTACGGGGGCGAGGACAGCGTCATCGGCGAGCTGGAGCGCCGGACCGCCGCCGCCCTGGGCACCGAGGCCGCCGCCTTCTTCCCGACCGGCACGATGGCGCAGCAGGTGGCGCTGCGCTGCTGGGCGGGGCGTACGGGCAACGCGACGGTGGCCGGTCATCCGCTGTCGCATCTGGAGGTCCATGAGCGCGATGCCTATGCGGTGGTCAGCGGGCTGCGGATGGTGCACCCGACGAGGGCACCACGGCCGGCGACCGCCGCGGAGATCCACGCCCTGCGGGAGCCGTTCGGCACCCTGGCGCTCGAACTCCCGCTGCGGGACGCCGGGTTCGTGCTGCCGTCGTGGGACGAGCTGACCGCGGCCGTGGAGGCGGCGCGGGACCGTGACGCGGTGGTGCACTTCGACGGCGCGCGACTGTGGGAGTGCGGACCGCACTTCGGCCGCACGCTCCCGGAGATCGCGGACCTCGCGGACAGTGTGTATGTCTCCTACTACAAGTCGCTGGACGGCATATCGGGCGCCGCGCTCGCGGGCACCGAGGACTTCGTCGACGAGGCGCGGGCCTGGCGGCACCGGTACGGCGGCCAGCTGGCCCAGCAGTGGCCTGCCGCACTGGCCGCCCTCGCCGGCCTGGACCACGAACTGCCGCGGCTGCCCGCGTACGTGGCGCACGCGAAGGTGGTGGCCCGTGCGCTGCGTGCGGGCCTGGCCGGGGCCGGGGTGCCGTGGTTCCGGGTGGACCCGGAAACGCCGCACACACATGAGTTCCGGCTGTGGCTGCCGTACCCACCCGGCCTGCTGAACGAGGCCGTGGTGCGCCAGGCGGAGGAGACCGGGACGGCGCTGTTCAGGAGCTGGTACGAGCCGGACCAGGCCGGCCCGGCCGGGGTGACGCTGACCGAGATGACGGTTGCCTCGTCCGCCCTGGCATGGACGGAAGGAGATATCCGGGCGGAGGTCGGGAAGTTCGTGGACTTCGTCGAGGTCGTGAGGAGCGGGCGGCGGATGAGGTGACGCGAGGGGACGGGACGGGCGGTCGCCACGGCGGGTGACGCGCAAGGCGTCACGGCGCCCCGGCCCCGGCGCCGTTGGCGCCCCGGCGGAGCAAGGTCGTGGCGGCGGTGCGGAGGGCTCCGCGGAGGCGGCCCGGGAGGCGGTCGGCGGGGGCCGTGACGACGGCGCGGAAGCGGTACCACCGGCGGATCTCGCGGGCGGTGCGGACGGTGTGGGTGCCCGGGGCGGGCGGGGCCGCCTCGCCTCGCTGGGAGGCACGGTAAAGGTCGAGGAGGTGCTGCTGACCGGCGTTCATGTCCCTGACTGTGCGGTGGTCCGGCCGCTCGGCGCGCGTCGTTTGACGGGAGCCGTCAAACGACGTCCACGCAGGTGGGGGCCTCACGCATGATGGGCGCATGGCCAACGTCATCGACATCACCGGGCTGCCGCCGGAGCGCGTCGTCTTCGCCCCGTCCCCCTTGGCGGAGCTGGGCGCCGCGCTGCACGCACTGTCCGAACCAGGGCACCACCCGGGGCTGCACGGCTGGGTCATGGCGACCAACGCGGCGCTGAAGACCGACCTCGCCGACCGGCTGTGCGAGGCGGACTTCCTGTGGCGGTCCGCCCGTTCCGACATCCTGCTGCCGGCCCGCCCCGGGGCGACGCTGGCCGAGGACCTGGACGAGCTGGACAGGATCGATGACGAGCGGTTCGTGGCCGCCGTGTTCGAGATCAGCTGCTCGCCGCGCTACAGCCTGCCCACCCCGTCGCCGCTGGTCGACGCGGACGAGCGGGCGCGGGTACGGGAGATGGCGGCCGCGCGCGGCCCGCGGCAGGCGGCCTTCACCGACCGGATGCTCACCGACCCCGACGGCCTGCGGGTATGGCTGCGCCGCCTGTTCGAGGACTGCGAGGAGGCGTTCTTCGGGGACATCTGGCTGCGGGTGGGCATCCAGCTGGCGGCCGATGCCCGGCACAAGACCGAGCTGCTCCGCCGCAAGGGCCTGGCCGAGACGCTGTCCGCGACCTCGCGGGCGCTGCGCCTGGAGGACGCGCAGGACGGCAGCGGCGGCACCCGCATCCTCCTCGACAAGCTGGCCCAGGGGCGCACCACGGCGTTCGCGGACCCCGCCGATCCGGGCGTCACCTTCCTGCCGACGTCCTTCGGCTGGCCGCATCTGCTGTTCAGCCATGCCCAGGGCTGGCGCCCCGTGCTCCAATACCCCGTCGCCGCACAGGAGTTGCCGCCGCCGGCCGCGCTGGAACTCGTCCAGCAGCGACTGGAGGCGCTGGGCCACCCGATGCGGATGCAGCTGTGCCGGACACTGTCGCGGGGCCCGCACACGACCGGGGAGCTGGCGAACGCGTTCGGCATCACCTCGCCGGAGGTGTCCCGGCACATCGCGACGCTGAAGAAGGCCGGCCTGATCCAGACCCGGCGCCGGGGACGCTATGTGCTGCACCAGCTGGACCTCCAGGTGGTGGCCCGGCTGGGCAGCGACTTCCTTGAGGGCGTACTGCGTTGAGGACGCGCCGGGCGCGCGGCGGCCCCGCGTCCTAGGCCCCCGACCCTCCGGCCCGCACCAGCCCCGTCTCGTACGCCAGGACCACCGCCTGGACGCGGTCGCGGACGCTCAGCTTGGTGAGGATGCGGCCCACGTGGGTCTTGACGGTGGCCTCGGAGAGCACCAGCCGCGCCGCGATCTCACCGTTCGACAGGCCCTGGGCGACCAGCAGCAGCACCTCCCGCTCCCGCTCCGTCAGCCGCTCCAGCTCGGGCCGGGACGGTTCGCTGGAGGTGCCGGGCAGCATCGGCGTGAAGCGGTCGAGGAGCCGGCGGGTGGTGGACGGCGCGACAACCGCGTCGCCGCTCTCCACCGCCCGGATCGCGGCGAGCAGCTCCCCCGGCGGGACGTCCTTGAGCATGAAGCCGCTGGCCCCGGCCTTCAGCGCGGAGAAGGCGTACTCGTCCAGGTCGAAGGTGGTCAGGATGAGCACCTTCGGGGCGCCCTCCTTCTGGCCGCCCTCGCAGATCCGGCGGGTGGTCTCCACACCGTCCAGCTGCGGCATCCGGACGTCCATGAGGATCACGTCGACCTGGGTGCCGCGCAGCACCTCCAGGGCCTCCACCCCGTTTCCGGCCTCCGCGACCACCTCCATGTCGGGCTGTGCGGCGAGCACCATCCGGAAACCGGTGCGCAGCAGCACCTGGTCGTCGACGAGCATCACACGGATGGTCATGGCAGGGGGTCCCTTCGGGGAGGAGTGGGGCCGAGCGTACGGGGTGGGGTGCGGGTGGCCGGTGCGGTCCCCTCATAGGACGCCGCCGGGTCCTGAGCGGTTGGCGTTCTCACCGGGCCGGTTTGAGCGGGAGGACGGCGCTGACCCGGAAGCCGCCGCCGGGGCGTGGTCCCGCGGCCAGGGTGCCGCCGACCATGCCGACGCGCTCGCGCATCCCGATGAGGCCGTGGCCGAGGCCGTCCGCCCCGCCCTCCTCGTAGAGCTCGCGCTGCGCGCCGCGGCCGTCGTCCTCGACAAGCAGGTCGAGATCGTCGTCCCGGTAGGCGAGCCGGACGGTCGCGCCGACATGGGGGCCGCCGTGTTTGCGGGTGTTGGTGAGCGCTTCCTGGACGATGCGGTACACGGTCAGGGCGACGCTGCTGGGCAGTTCGCGGGCCTCGCCCACGGTCCGGAAGTCGACCGGCAGGCCCGCGACGCGCACCTGCTCGATGAGGTCGGTGAGCTGCTCGACGCCGGGCTGGGGGACGTATTCGCCGCTCTCGGGCTGTTCGCCGGTGCGGAGCACACCCAGCAGGCGGCGCATTTCGGCCAGCGCCTGGCGGCCCGTGCCGGAGATCGTCTCCAGGGCCTGCCGGGTCTGTTCGGGCGCGGAGTCGAGCACGTAGGCGGCGCCGTCGGCCTGGACGACCATCACCGAGACGTTGTGGGCGACGACGTCGTGCAGTTCGCGGGCGATACGGGCGCGCTCAGCCGCGACCGCGATCCGGGACTGCGCCTCGCGCTCCTTCTCCAGCCGGGCGGCCCGCTCCTCCAGCTGGGCCCAGTAGGCGCGCCGGGTGCGCATGGAGTCGCCGAGCACCCAGGCCAGGACGAACGGCACGGTGAGCAGCGCGGTGACGAACAGGCTCTCCCCCACCCGCCGGCCCTCGGCGCTGCCGCTGAAGCGCCAGAAGGAGAGTGCGGGCCCGAAGACGGCGCCGGCGAGCGCGCAGCGGGAGGCCCAGCGGGGGATGGCGGGCCCGGACGCGACGGTGTAGGTGATCACGAACATCGCGGCGTCGCCGGGGTTGGTGTCGATACCGGAGATCAGTTGGCAGACGCCGACGGCGGCCGTCAGCAGCAGCATCTTCACGGGGGCCCTGCGGCGCAGCGCGACGACGAGACACAGGCCGAGCGTGCAGACCGCGGCGACCACGCGCTGGAGGCCGTGCGTCTCGGACGCGACCCACAGGCTGGAGACCCCGAGCAGGAGGACGGCCCAGAAGGTGTCCACCCCTGTCGGGTGCCTGCGGAGGAAGTCGTAGAGGCGCTGCACGTAACCCAGCGTAGGCACCGGGAATACATGTACGAGTCAACCGAGCGAGCGATCCTGTCCGGCGCGCCTACTCCCCAAGGTGGAGACTCTGCTCCGAATGTGTCGGCCCCCTGGGTGGACGGCACCTGGTGCCGTCCACCCAGGGGGCCGGTGCCCGCCCGTACCGTGGGGCAGATGACGAACGAGTGGTGCGGGTGGCGCGAGGCCACGGAGCGGGCGCTGTACGGCCCGGAGAGCGGCTTCTACACCCGGCCCGGCGGCCCCGGCCCCGCGGGCCACTTCCGCACCTCGGTCCATGTCTCCCCGCTCTACGCGGGTGCCGTCGCCGGCCTCCTGTGCCGCGTCGACGCCGCGCTCGGCCACCCGGACGAGCTGGCGCTGGTCGATGTGGGCGCGGGGCACGGCGAACTGCTCACGGGGGTGCTGGCGGCGCTGCCCGCCGAGGTGTCCGCGCGGCTGCGCCCGTACGCGGTCGAGCGCGCCGGGCGCCCCCAGGGGCTCGATCCGCGGATCGTGTGGCGGGACGAGCTGCCCGCGCCGGCTTCGGTCACCGGGCTGCTGTTCGCGAACGAATGGCTGGACAACGTGCCGGTCGAGGTCGTCGAGACGGATGACGACGGTGTGCCGCGCCGGGTGCTGGTCCGCGCCGACGGCACCGAGCGGCTGGGCGAGCCGGTGGACGGCGCGGACGCGGAGTGGCTCGCCCGCTGGTGGGCGCCGCCGGCGGGCGCCACCGGGGGCGGCGCCCCGGGACTGCGCGCCGAGGTCGGCCGTCCCCGGGACGCGGCCTGGGCACGGGCCGTCGGCACGCTGCGCTCCGGTCTGGCCGTCGCCGTCGACTACGCGCACGAACGGGGCGGCCGCCCGCCGTTCGGCACGCTCACCGGCTTCCGCGACGGCCGCGAGGTGGCGCCCGTGCCGGACGGCAGCTGCGACATCACGGCGCATGTGGCGCTGGACGCCTGCGCCGGGCCGTCGGCGAAGCGGCTGACCCAGCGGGCGGCGCTGCACGCCCTGGGGGTGGACGGCCGGCGCCCGCCGCTCTCCCTGGCCGCCACCGACCCGTCCGGGTACGTGCGGGCCCTCGGCGCTGCGGGCGCGGCGGCCGAGCTGACCGATCCGGCGGGCCTGGGCGGCTTCGGCTGGCTGCTGGAGCCGGTGGGCGGGGCGTGCGCGGCCCTGCTCACGGACTGGGACGCCTGAGGGCCCAGGGGTCCGGTGGGGCGGTGGCCTGCGAGACTGTTGCCATGACGGAGACGACGGTCGGCATCGGCGGCGCGGCGGAGAGCACCGACATGGTGCTGAACATCGGCCCGCAGCATCCCTCGACGCATGGCGTGCTGCGGCTGCGCCTCGTCCTGGACGGCGAGCGCATCCAGCACGCCGAGCCGGTGATCGGCTATATGCACCGCGGCGCCGAGAAGCTCTTCGAGGCGCGCGACTACCGCCAGATCATCATGCTCGCCAACCGGCACGACTGGCTGTCGGCGTTCTCCAACGAGCTGGGCGTGGTGATGGCCGTCGAGCGGATGCTGGGCATGGAGGTGCCCGAGCGTGCCGTCTGGCTGCGGACCCTGCTGGCCGAGCTGAACCGGGTGCTGAACCACCTGATGTTCCTCGGCTCGTACCCCCTGGAGCTGGGCGGGATCACCCCCGTCTTCCACGCCTTCCGGGAGCGGGAGGAGCTCCAGACCGTCATGGAGGAGATCTCCGGCGGCCGGATGCACTACATGTTCAACCGCGTCGGCGGCCTCAAGGAGGACCTGCCGGCCGGCTGGCTGGGCCGGACGCGGCAGGCGGTGGCCGATGTGCGCTCCCGGATGGACGTCTACGACGACCTGGTCCTGGGCAACGAGATCTTCCGCGGCCGTACCCGCGGGGTCGGCGTCCTCGCGCCGGAGACGGTGCACGCGTACGGGGTGTCCGGGCCGATCGCCCGCGCCTCCGGTGTCGACTTCGACCTGCGGCGCGACGAGCCGTACCTGGCGTACGGGGAGCTGCGGTCCACGCTCGATGTGGTCACCCGGCAGGAGGGCGACTGCCTGGCCCGCTTCGAGTGCCTGCTGGCGCAGAGCCACAACGCGCTCGCCCTGGCCGACGCCTGCCTGGACCGGCTCGCCGAGCTGCCGCCGGGGCCGGTCAACCAGCGGCTCCCCAAGGTCCTGAAGGCCCCCGAGGGCGCGACCTACGCCTGGACCGAGAACCCCCTCGGCATCAACGGCTACTACCTCGTCTCCAAGGGCGAGAAGACGCCCTACCGCCTCAAGCTGCGCTCGGCGTCGTTCAACAACATCCAGGCGCTGGTGGAGCTGCTGCCGGGCACGCTGGTCTCCGACATGGTCGCGATCCTGGGCTCGCTGTTCTTCGTCGTCGGCGACATCGACAAGTAGACGGGGGCGAGTGCGGCCGGGGCCCCGGGCCCCGTCGGCGCACCGTCCCGTGGCGCACGGCTCGCACGGCGGCTCCTCCACACCCTGTGGACAGCGGGCCCGCCCGGCCCGGAACGCGGACCGGCCCCGGAGTTCAGGAGAACTCCGGGGCCGGTCGGCTGTCTGTGCAGGTCAGGAGATGGCGGTGCGCAGTGCGCCGATCTCGAACTGCTCGGTCTCGTCGTGCGCGGTCAGGTCGATGACCTCACCGCTGCCGGTGGTCGTCTCCCCGTCGGTCTGCCCGTTCCGCTCGTCCTGCCCGGACGGTTCGGCCTGCCCGGACGGCCGGGCGTCGGCCTCGGCGGACTCCGCGGACGGCTGGGTACGGGCCGAGTGCTCGGCGACGGCCTCGTCCCCGACGACGTCCGCCAGGTCCTCCTCCATCGGCCCGGTCAGCTGCCGGGGACCGGAGTCGGCCGCGTTGCCGAAGAAGTCGAAACCACCCGTCGCGCGGGACGTGGCGGGCCGGGACGGGGTGACGGCGGAGGCGGTGGCGGGCACCGGGCGGAGCGCGGGCCCGGCGGTGGCCTTACGGGCGGGGTCGGTCCCGTCCGTGCGCTGCTCGGCTGCCGCCGGGGCCTTCCCGCTGCCCTGCTCACCGTCCCGGCCGGCCCGGTCGCCGCGGCGGGCGGGCGGTCCGGAAGGGGCGGTGTCCCCGGACCTGGCGCCGCCCTTCGGCGCGCGCGCCTGCTGGGCGGCGCGCTGCCGGGCGGCGTTGCGGGCCAGCCGGCGCAGCGCCTGGTCGGCCTGCGCGTAGGTGGCGGGCTCGCGGCGGCCCGGAACGAGGGGCTCCGAGGGGTGGGCGGCGTCTCCCTGCGTGGACGAAGTCGAGAGCCGGAGGGGGGAGTTGACGAGCCGTGGAAGATCGGCGGCGGGCAGGGCCTTGGCCGGGGCCGCCTCGATGGCGAGCAGCCGGCGGCCCTCCAGGGCGCTGGCCCGTTCGGTCTCGGCGGTGGCGTAACGGCGGAGCAGTGCGGCGTGTTCGCTGCGCAGCCGGGCCAACTCGGCGCGCTTGGCGCGGAGTTTGGTCTCCAGGCCGGCCCGGATCTCGCGGGCCTCCTCGACATCCGTCTCGAGCTCGGCGACCCGCTCCTCGGTACGCCACTCGTCGCGCACCCGGGCGCGGGTGAGTTCGGCGACCCGGCGGCCGGCGTTACGGTCCCAGGTCCGCAGAAGGACGGCGCCGGTCAGTGCGGCGGCCGCGGCGCCCGCGGCGAGCACCCGTTGCACCAGATCGTCGCCGACACACCACGCGCCCGCGGCGCAGGCGATTGACGCACCGGCGACCGTAGAGGGAGGAAGCAGCCGGTGGAGGGGTGGGGATTGGCGGTGGCGTCCTCGTGGCATGGCCAGAAACTTACCGTGCGTGCGGGACTTATGGGGCCACGCACACCGATCCGTTTCCCGGTGGTTACTTCTCCACCGGTCCTTCGCATTTCGAAGAGCCGACGCCCCCGGGAGCGGGCCCGTGGCCCCGCTGCCGTGCGTCTTCTCCCGCCCCGCCCCCGCGGTTCGCGGCCTCCGCGGCGACGTGTCGGCCCGGCCCGGCGTCACACCGCCGCGTCCACCCCGCCGTTCCCGTTGCCGTCGTCGTCGGGCAGCTTGCACACCCGCTCCAGGAAGATCGCCGCGGCGACCACCGCCGCTCCGGCGAGGACCGACAGCCCGGCGTGGATCGCCTGGTCCCGGCGCGGCGCGACCTCCAGCCCGGCGGTCAGCAGAAAGACGCCGACACCGCCGTACAGCCCGGCCACCAGCGCCGCCACCAGCGCGCTGGCCTGACCGAGGATCACCGCACGGGCGGCCACCAGCGGTTCGACGCCCTTGGCACCCGGCCGGCGCTCGCGCTGAGCGCGCAGCCGCGACCGGAAGGAGAACGCGGTGGCGGCGAGCATCGCGGCGATCAGCGCCAGCACGACCGGAGCGGCGACGGGAACGCTGGGCAGGGTGCCGAACGCGTCCCACAGCCGGGCGCCGCCCCAGGCCAGCACCCCGGCCGCCAGAAACAGCCCGACCAGCACCTTGATGTGTAGCTGCTTCACCGAGCGATCGCCCCTCGCACCGTCATGACCTTCCCTGCCGACACGGCCGCCCCTGTCGTCCCGGCCGCCGTGTCCGTTCCGTACGGATGCCTCCCTCGGGGAGCCGACCCGCAACCCTCACACCTACTCCGGCAGCCGCAGTTCCAGGTCCGCCCGCGGCTCCACACCGTCGCTGCCGACCGCGGACAGCAGCTCGGCCACCCCGCCGTGCCCGGGGACCACGGCCTCCGGGTCGATGTCGTGCCACGGCACCAGCACGAACGCCCGCTCATGGGCGCGCGGGTGCGGCAGCGTCAGCCGCGGGTCGTCGGAGACCACGTCCTGGTACGCCAGGATGTCGACGTCGATCGTGCGCGGCCCCCAGCGCTCGTCGCGGACCCGCTCGAAGGCCTCCTCGATCGCCTGCCCGCGCTCCAGGAGGGAGTCCGGCGGCAGCGTCGTCTTGATCAGCACCACGGCGTTGAAGTACGTCGGCTGGGAGCCGGGGGCCACGCCCCACGGCATGGTCTCGTAGACCGGGGAGACCGCCTTGACCCGCAGACCGGGGGTGTCTTCCAGCGCGTCGACGGCGCCCTGGAGGGTCTCCAGGCGGTTGCCGAGGTTGCTGCCGAGGGAGATCACGGCGCGTTTGGGGTTGGAGAGCGTCACATCGGCGGCGTCCACCTGCTCCACCACGGAGGCGGGCACCGGCTGCACGGTCGGGTCACCCAGGCCGGGACGCGGCGCTGCGGCTCCGGCGGGGGCGGTGGTCGGCTGACGGGCGGAATTCATACTCGGCTCCGAGTGATGGTGATGGTCACGTCATCGAAGGGGACGGTGATGGGCGCGTCCGGCTTGTGCACCACCACCTCCACCTCCTGCACGCCCTCGTGCTTGAGGCACTGGTCGGCGATGCGCTCGGCCAGGGTCTCGATGAGGTCGACCGGCTCGCCCTGCACGACGGCCACCACCTCCTCGGCCACGACGCCGTAGTGCACGGTCTTCGCGAGATCGTCGCTGGCCGCGGCCCTGCGGGTGTCCAGACCGAGCACCACGTCGACGATGAAGGTCTGGCCCTCCTCGCGCTCCCGGGGAAACACCCCGTGGTGGCCCCGGGCCTTCAGCCCACGCAGCCCGACACGATCCACGCGAATCACTCCCACTGGTCCACGGCACCTCTGGCGCCACTGTTCGTCGGATTCCGGGCCGCCGCCGGCAGCGCCGGCAACACTCCCCGCCGTCGAATCTACCTTCGAGCACCGACAGTCCTCGCCCACGGGGGCTATGGACAAGACCCCGTCCTGCTGCTAGATGCCGCCCCGCGAGGCAGCGGCCAGCGGGCCGGGAGATCGTCCGCGCGGCCCTCTTACCCCCCTGCCCACGCCCCACCCCTACCCGTGCCGCACTTGGCTCGAACGGGTGCGCCCTCACCCGGATGGCTGACGTCCGCCCCTACGGCCGCGCAGGCCGCCGCCCCGGACGCAAGGGCGGGCGGTCATGGCAAGGCTCACACCCCGCCCGCGCCCAGGGAGCCGCCGGCCCGGCGGCCGCCTCCCGGACGGTGCTCAGAGGGCCTCCTCGCCGCCCTCGCCGGCTCCCCCGTCCTCGTCGTCCCCGTCCTCGTCCTCGCGGTCCGCCAGCACCGGTGAGCCGTGGTGCGACCACACCCGCCAGCCGTCCTCCGTGCGCCGGAAGACATTGGTCGCCACGACCAGCTGGCCGATCAGCGGCCCCACCGAGCCGTCGTCCTCGGCGGGCCCGCCGCTGAGGATGTTCTCGGTGCAGGTCACCAGCGCCGTGTCGCCGACGACGTCGATCTCCACATCCGTGAGGAAGAACTGGATGTACTCGGTGTTCGCCATGATCAGCGCGTAGGAGCGCAGCACCTCGCCGCGCCCCCGCAACACCGGCCACCCCGGGTGGACCACGCTCACCTGGCCGTCCAGCCACAGCCCGGACAGTGCCTCGTGATCGCCGCGCTCGATGGTCTCGTACAGGGTGGTGTTCGCCTGCTCGACCAGCTCGATGTCCGTCTGCGGGCCCAAGCCGCTCACACCGTTCCCGTCGTGTCCGCCGTCGTCCCGCCTGCCGCGCACTCCACGGCACGGGCCACCCGTACCGCGTCCGCGCTCGCCCTGACCTCGTGCACCCGCACCGCCCAGGCCCCCTCTCGCGCCACGATCGCCGACACCGCCGCCGTCGCGGCATCCCGCTCCCGGGCCGGCGGTGCGGCGGCTCCCTCGCCGCCTGCCAGCACCCTGCCCAGGAACCGTTTCCTCGAAGCGGCCACCAGCAGCGGACGGCCCAGCGCGCGCAGCCGCTCCAGCCCGGCGACCAGCGCGAGGTCGTGCCCGGCCTCCTTGGCGAAGCCCAGGCCGGGGTCGATCACGATCCGGTCCGGGTCGATCCCGCCGGCTACCGCGCGCTCCATGCTCTGCTCCAACTCGGCGACGACCTCGGCGACCACGTCCCCGTAGACGGCGCGGTTGTTCATGTCGATGGACTGGCCGCGCCAGTGCATCACCACGAACGGGACGTGGTGGGCGGCCACCGCCGGCACCATCGCCGGGTCGGCCGCGCCCCCGCTGACGTCGTTGACCAGCCGCGCCCCGGCCTCCACGGCCCGCTGGGCGACGGAGGCCCGCATGGTGTCCACGGAGACCACCACACCGGCGGCGGCCAGCTCCCGGACCACCGGAACGACCCGGCGCAGCTCCTCGTCCTCGTCGACCCGCGCCGCGCCGGGACGGGTCGACTCGCCGCCCACGTCCACCATGTCGGCGCCCTGCGCCACCAGGTCGAGACCGTGTTTGACGGCGAGTTCGGTATCGAACCAGTCACCGCCGTCGGAGAACGAATCGGGCGTCACATTGACGACGCCCATCACCGCGCAGCGTTCCCAGTCCGGCAGTCCGGCCACCCGGCCACGCAAGGTACTCATGGCACCAGCGTAGGCCGTGTGCCGACCGGCCGGATTGCCGCCACCGCATGCGGGAACCGGCCCCGGCGGGCCAGGGGCCACGGCCCGCCGCGCGCCCTGGGGAACAGCCGGTCCGGGCTCCCGTCAGGCGGCCCGCTCGACCGCCCCCGGCGCGGCGGCCGGCTGCGGCAGATGGGCGCACGGCCGCGGCGGCGCGGCCTTCCTGCGCCGCAGTACGCGCGGCAGGCTCAGCTCCAGATAGCCCTCGGCCTGGAGCGCGGCCAGGCCGATACGGGGGATGTCGCGGCTGTTGCGGAAGACCACGAAGCGGGGCTCCCAGCGGGGCCGGAACTTGTCGTTGAACTTGTACAGCGACTCGATCTGGTACCAGCGGGACAGGAACACCAGCATGCCGCGCCAGACCCGGATGACCGGTCCCGCGCCGAGCTTCTCGCCGCGCTCCAGCGAGGAGCGGAAGACCGCGAAGTTCAGCGACACCTGCTTGACGGCGAGGTCCGGGGCGGCCTGCAGCGCGGCGACGATCAGCAGCTCGTTCATCCCGGGGTCGGCGCTGCGGTCGCGCCTCATCAGCTCCAGCGAGATCCCGCTGTCGCCCCACGGCACGAAGTGCTGCATCGCCTTCAGGTCGCCGTACGGGCCGGGCTCCTCGCCCTCGGCCGCGGCCAGATGGGCGGTGGCGATCACCGCGTCGCCGTCGGCCTCCGCGTCGATCCGGCCCAGCGCCATGGAGAACCCGCGCTCGGTGTCGGTGTCCCGCCAGGCGTTCGCGGCCTGCTGGATCTGCGCCAGCTCGGCCGGGTCCAGATCACGCACCCGTCGCACCTGGGTCCGGTAGCCGTTGCGCTCGATGCGCTTGACCATCTGCCGGACGTTGCGCATCGCGCGGCCGCTGAGGGTGAAGTCGGCGACGTCCACGATCGCCTCGTCGCCGAGCTCCAGCGCGTCCATGCCGGTCTCCCGGGTCCACACCTGGCCGCCGGTCTCGCTGCAGCCGGTGACCGCCGGGGTCCAGGAGTGCGCCTTCGCCTCCGCCATGAAGCGCTCGATGGCGCCCGGCCAGGCCTCCACGTCGCCGATCGGGTCGCCGCTGGCGAGCATCACGCCGGAGATCACCCGATAGCAGACCGCGGCCTTGCCGGTCGGGGAGAAGACCACGCCCTTGTCGCGGCGCAGCGCGAAGTAGCCGAGCGAGTCCCGGGCACCGTGCCGGTCGAGCAGCCCGCGCAGCTGCCGCTCGTCGTCGTCGGTCAGCCGGGCGGCCGGGTGCTCGGGGCGGAAGGCGAGGTACGCGGTGGTGGCGACGGTCAGCAGGCCGAGCGCGCCGAGCGAGTAGCCGACGGTGTAGTCGACGTGGTGGGTGTAGCCGACCGGGCCCTCGAAGCCGAACAGGCCCCACAGGACGTGCTGGGCGCGCGCCCAGAGGGAGGGCGAGCCGATGGTCTTGTGGGGGTGCGAGCTGACGATGACCAGGCCGATGCCGAAGCTGACCCCGCCGAGGACGACGAGGTTGGCCAGCGCCTTCCAGCGGCTGCGCGGATCGGGCAGCGCCGCGAACTCCCGCCGGTGCCACACCAGGTACACCAGCAGCGCCAGCGAGAGCACCGCCCCGAAGACGGAGTGGCGGTAGACGAGCTGGGCGGCGATCCCCACCGGGAGCAGCGCCACGGCCGCGCCCCAGGCCCGCCGCTTACGCCGCTTGAGTCCGTGGGCCAGAAGGAGCAGCAGGATGCCGACGACGATGGAGGCGGCGGCCGCCAGCGGGCTCACCGCGCCGGGCAGCACCTCGGCCAGGGCGTGCATCCGGCTGTGCCGGAAGCGCGGGAACACCCCCGCGGCCAGGTTCAGCAGGCCGACGACCACACCGGCCGTACCGACGATCCCCGGCACCGCTTCGGGCCGCGGGCCGCGGAGCCAGCGTGGCGTTCGCCACGCAACCGTCTCCGAATTTTCGCCATCTAGCCTGTCAGACATCACTTTCCCGTCGCCCCGGTCGAGAGAACGTGCGAGCCTTGTCGCAGCATCTGGACTTTTTGCGCCCTGTATGACGGCGTTTCAGGGCTCGGGGTTCCACCAGCGGTACGGATGGCCCGGCCGCCCGGAAGAAAGCACCACATGGGTCTCACCAGCAAGAAAGTGCTGCTTCTTGCCGTCCTCGTCGCGGTGGCACTGTTCGTCCTCACGATCTGGCTCTGGCCTCGCCTCTCCAAGGGGAACTGGCGCGCCGTTCTCGGCCGTATCGGCCTCCTGATGGCGACGCAGATCACCCTCTTCGCCGTGATCGGTCTCTACGCCAACAGTTCCTTCGGTTTCTACGCGTCCTGGGCCGACCTCTTCGGCCAGGAACAGGAGCCGGGCGTGGTCACCGACTACAAGACCGGGCCGCACGGCACCGAGCTGCGGATGCTGGGCACCGAGCGGGTGAGCGTACGCAACGGCTCCCGCCCGGAGACCGGCGGCCGGATCGACAAGGTGCTGGTGCAGGGCGAACACTCACAGATCGCCAGCCCCGCGTTCGTCTATCTGCCGCCGCAGTACTTCCAGAAGAAATACGCGCACAAGAAATTCCCGGCGGCCCTGGTGCTCACCGGCTACCCGGGCACCGCCCAGGCGCTCTACAAGAAGCTGCATTTCCCGCAGACCCAGCACGAGCTGCTCAAGAAGCGCAAGATGCAGCCGACCGTCCTGGTCATGATGCGCCCGACCGTCGCCCCGCCCCGCGACACCGAGTGCATGGACATACCGAACGGCCCGCAGACCGAGACCTTCTTCACCAAGGACCTGCGCGCGGATATCTCGGCGCACTACCGAATAGGGCGCGAGGCCAAGAGCTGGGGCGTCGTCGGTGACTCCACCGGCGGCTACTGCGCGCTGAAGATGACCATGCGCCACCCCGAGGCGTACTCCAGCGCGGTCGCCCTCTCCGGCGCCTACAAGGCCCCGCGCGATGCCACGACCGGGGACCTCTTCGGCGGCAGCCGGCAGCTGGAGCGCGAGAACAACCTGCTGTGGCGTCAGCGGCATCTGCCCGCGCCCCGGGTGAACCTGCTGGTCACCAGCAGCAAGCAGGGCGAGGCGAATTACGACCAGACGCTGCGGTTCATCCAGCAGACGAAGTCGCCGAGCCGGGTCTCGTCGATCATCCTCGACAGCGGCGGCCACAACTTCAACACCTGGCGCCGGGAGATCCCCGCCGCCCTGGCGTGGCTGGGCGGCCGGCTCACGGTCTGACGGACCGGCGCCCGCGCCCCCCACCGGCACCGACGACGGCCGGGCCCCCGCGGGGGCCCCCCCGAGCGGGGGGCGAGCCGCCAATAGAAG
>NZ_JBSFJF010000074.1:0-31316 GCF_053597915.1 Streptomyces sp. NPDC001219
GCCGGTGTGGGGGACGTAAAGCGAAGCAGTCCCCCACACCGGCCCCTCCGGCCCGTCCCCTCCCGTTGGGGGGAGTTCTTTCCGTTGGTGGGGGTGGGTGTGGAGGGGCTTGTGGACTTTGGGTTCGGTAGGGCGGATGGGGAATTCCGGGCGGAGGTCCGGGAGTGGCTGGAGCGGCATCTCGTTGGTCCGTATGCGGGGTTGGCGGGGGTGGGCGGGCCCGGGAGTGAGCACCTGGGGGTTGCCGAGCGGCGGGAGTGGGAGCGGGAGTTGGGGGGTGGGGGGTGGATCGGGCTCGGGTGGGAGTGCGCGGAGGGGGCGTACGGGAACCGGGTGGGGAGTCTGACGCAGCAGGTCGTGTGGGCCGAGGAGTACGCGCGGGCCGGGGCGCCGGGGCGGGTGGGGCACATCGGGGAGAACCTGCTGGCGCCGACGCTGATCGCGGCGGGGGACGAGGCGCAGCGGCGGCGGTTCCTGCCGGCCGTCGCGCGGGGTGAGGAGCTGTGGTGCCAGGGCTACAGCGAGCCGGACGCGGGGTCGGATCTGGCGGGGCTGCGCACGGTGGCGGTCCGCGACGGGGCCGGCTATCGCGTCAGCGGGCAGAAGATCTGGACGTCGCTGGCCCGGGAGGCCGACTGGTGCTTCGTGCTGGCGCGGACGGACCCGCGGGAGCGGCGGCACCGGGGGCTCTCGTTCCTGCTGGTGCCGATGGACCAGCCGGGACGGGTCGAGGTGCGGCCGATCCGGCAGATGTCGGGGACGGCGGAGTTCAACGAGGTGTTCTTCGACGGGGCGCTCGCCCCGCAGGTGGTCGGCGGCGAGGGCGCGGGCTGGCGGGTGGCGATGGGGCTGCTGGCGCGGGAGCGGGGGGTGTCCACGCTCGTGCAGCAGATCGGGTTCGCCGCCGAGCTGTCCGCCGTGATCGCCGAAGCGGTGCGCTGCGGTGCGCTGCGGGACGCGGTGCTGCGTGAGCAACTCATCGGGCAGTGGGCCGAGTTGCGGGTCATGCGGTGGAACGCGCTGCGGACCCTGGGTGCCGCCGGGGACGCCGGGGCGCCGAGTGTGGCGAAGCTGCTGTGGGGTGGCTGGCACCAGCGGCTGGGGGAGCTGGCGATGCGGGTGCGGGGCGCCGCCGCGGCGCTCGGGCCCGTCGACTGGACCGCGCGGGCGCCGTACGAACTGGACGCGCTGCAGCGGCTGTTCCTGTTCACCCGGGCCGACACGCTCTACGGCGGTTCGGACGAGATCCAGCGCAACATCATCGCCGAGCGTGTGCTCGGCCTGCCCAGACTGGAGCGGTGATGAAGGGCGTCATATTCGACGGCGAGCAGCCCCGGGTCGTGGACGATCTGACGGTGCGGGACCCGGGGCCGGGTGAGGTGCTGGTCGGCATCCGGGCCGCGGGGCTGTGCCACAGCGATCTGTCGGTGATCGACGGGACCATTCCGTTTCCGGTGCCGGTGGTGCTGGGGCACGAGGGCGCGGGCGTGGTCGAGGCCGTGGGCGCCGGCGTCGGCCATGTGGCGCCCGGCGATCATGTCGCGCTGTCGACGCTGGCCAACTGCGGGGCGTGCGCGGAGTGCGACCGGGGGCGGCCGACGATGTGCCGGAAGGCGATCGGGATGCCGCAGAAGCCGTTCCGGCGGGGCGAGCGCGAGCTGTTCAGCTTCGCGTCGAACTCGGCGTTCGCGGAGCGTACGGTCGTCAAGGCGGTGCAGGCCGTGAAGATCGCCGAGGACATTCCGCTGACCTCGGCCGCGCTGATCGGGTGCGGGGTGCTGACCGGTGTCGGCGCGGTGCTCAACCGGGCGAAGGTGGACCGCGGGGACTCCGTCGTGGTGATCGGCGCGGGCGGGATCGGCCTCAACGTGCTCCAGGGCGCGCGGATCGCCGGGGCGTCGGTGATCGTGGCGGTGGACGCCAACCCCGCGAAGGAGGCGGTGGCGCGGCAGTTCGGCGCCACGCACTTCATCGACGCCTCGGCGGTGGCCGACAGCGTCAAGGCGGTGAAGGAGATCCTGCCGACCGGCGCCGACCACGCCTTCGAGTGTGTGGGCAGCACCCGGCTGATCCGGCAGGCCGTCGACCTGCTGGACCGGCACGGCCAGGCGGTGCTGCTCGGGGTGCCGCCGGCCACCGCGGAGGCGTCGTTCCTGGTGTCGTCGATGTACCTGGACAAGGCGATCCTGGGCTGCCGGTACGGGTCGGCGCGGCCCCAGCGGGACATCGCGCTCTACGCCCGGCTGTACCGCGAAGGGCGGCTGCTGCTGGACGAGCTGGTGACCCGGACGTACCCCGTGGAGGACTTCGCGCGGGCGGCGGACGACGCCCACCACGGGCGGGTGGCCCGGGGGGTGCTCACCTTCGGGGACGAGGCCGCTCCGGCGCCGGACCGTTCCTGAGGGGTCCTGGCCTTCCGGCCGCTGGTGGTGCCCGATTGCCCCCCTCGACGGCGGGCGTTCCGGGCCCGGTCCTTGTCGCCGTCGCCTTCCCCGGAGTGGTGGCCGCCGGGCGGTGCGGCCCCGTGGTGGGGCGGCGCCTGGCGGGTGCATCATCCCGGGGGAGGGGTGATGGGGATGGGGACCATGGGCACTGCGGGGGACGGGCGGCCTGCTGGGAGGCCGGGGGCCGGTGTGCCCAAGACGGCCGGGGCGGGCGGGAGTCACGGCTGCGGCGGGGGCCATGGCCGTGACGGAACTCAGGGCCGGACCGGGGTTCACGGCACCACCGGTGTTCACGGGCGGACCGGTCCGCACGGCCCCCTCGGTCCCGTGTGGAGCGGCCGGACGCTGCTGGTGTCGATGGCGGCGCTGCTGGGTGAGGCCGGGCTCGCCGTGGTCGGGCTGCTGTTGCACGGCGCCACCCAGGAGGGCCCGGCCGGCAACGGCTTCATGGCGGGCCTGGTCCTGCCGGTCGCGCTCGTCCTCGGCGCGCTCCCCGGGTTCGTGCTGACGGTCACCCTGGTGCTGCCGACCCTGTCGCTGGCGCGCCGGGCGGCCCGGTGGAGCGGGCGGCGGGGGCGGCAGGCGTGGTGGTGGACGGCGGCCGCCGCACCGTTCACGGCGGCCGCCGCCCCGTTCACGGCGGCCGCCGCCCCGTTCACGGCGGCCGCGGCGACGGTGGCGTACGGGGCGCTCCGCGCGCTCCTCACCGGCTCGGCGGAGCCACCCGGGGTGTACGCCGGGTGCTGGCTGCTGCTGACCGTGGCGGCCGTGCCCGCCGCCCTGCTGGCCGCGGTCGCCGCCCGGGGCACCGGGACCCGGCGCACCGTCCGGCTGACGCTCACCGTCGCGGGCAGCGGCTTCCTGGCCGCCCTCGTGCTCGGCGTCCTGGGCGTGGGCGCCCTCGCGACGGGCCTGTTGACCGTGTACGAGCACCCGAAGCCGGCCCGGAGCGCGCTCGTCGGGGTCTGGACGGACGGGAGTGGCGGCACGCTGGAGCTGTCCGCCGGCGGGGCGGCGACGACCCGCGGGATGAGCACGCCGGGGGACGACTGCGGCGGCGCCGGCAGCTGGAAGCTGAAGCGCGCCCCGGCGGGCGGGCAACTACGGGTGGAGGTGGGCCGCTGCGAGTGGTACGTCGGCGGCACGGAGGACGCACCCACTCTCTACGCCTTCCTGGGCGACCCGGACGCGTGGGACCGGCAGGTGCTGACCCGGCGCGGGGACTGAGGGCCACTCAGGCGGCGGGCCTCGGCTCCGCCGTCGTATGCCGCCGTCTGCCGTCGCTGTCGTGGCCGTGCTGCCGCGCTCACCGGCGGAAGTGGCCGAAGGCGCCCCGGTGGAAGAGGAGCGGGCCGCTCCCGGCGGCGGCCGGGTCGGTGCCGAGTGCCTCGACGCGGCCGACCACGATGAGGTGGTCGCCGCCGGTGTGGACGGCCTGGATCGTGCAGTCGATCCAGGCGGGGACGTCCGCCAGCCGTGGTGCGCCGGTCACCGGCGCGGGCTCGTGGCGGACCCCCGCGAACTTGTCGCCGCCGCTGACCGCGAACCCCCGGCAGAGCTCGCCCTGTCCGGCGCCGAGGACGTTGACGCAGAACACCCCGGCGCGGGCGATCCGCGGCCAGGTGGTCGACGTACGCGCCACCATGAACGTCACCAGCGGCGGGTCGAGGGACAGTGAGGCGAAGGACTGGCAGGCGAAACCGGCCGGACCCGGCTCCCCGGGAGCGGTGATGACCGTGACGCCACTGGCGAAGTGTCCCAGTACGGAGCGGAATTCCATGGGGTCCATAGGGGCGCGCTCGTCCTCGCGTACGGCGCGCAGCGCGGGCCGGGGTGGCGCGGTGGCGGGCGACGGGCCGGCCGCCGTGGTGGGCGCGCCGACGGAGCGCAGGTACCGCACGACCGTGGCTGCCATTCCCGCGTGTCCCATCATGGGTTCATTGAATCTGATGGAGCGTCAGATGTGAAGGCGTGCGGAGCGGGCACCACCCACAGGTGTGGTTTTCCCTGGTTCCGGGATGATCTGCGGCGGATTCGGGGGAGATCGGTGACTGGATTCCTGATTGCGTGGCGTCGCCGCGGGTAGCGTCCACTTCGGCCGCGTCCGTAGCCGAGCACGGGGGAGAGTTCCGGTACATGGCCGATGCGACACCGTCGTCAGCTTCGTCTGCCGCGACACCCAGCTTTGACGAGGTCTTCTGCGGGCTGCTGCCCCGGCTGTACCGAAGGGCGGTGATGCTGGCCGGATCGAGACAGTCCGCGGAGGACGTGGTGCACGAGGCCTATCTCAAACTCGCGGCCCGGCCCCAGCGCTTCCTCGCCCATCCCGAGCCCTACGCCTACGCCTTCACCACCGTCCTCAACGTCGCCCGCGACGCCTACCGCAAGGACCGGCGCCAGGTGCTGGTCGACGGCATGGAGGGGGTCGAGGAGGCCGGTGCGGGGGGCGGCGCCGGGTCGGGAGCCGGCGGGGCGGCCGGCGGCTGGGACGGCGGGGTGGAGCGGCGGCAGGCGGAGATCGAAGCGGTGCGCCTGCTGGGGCGGTTGTCGCACCGGCAGGCCGGCATCGTCATCCTCGTCGACCTCGACGGCTACACCCTCGACCAGGCCGCCAAGATCATGAAGGTGCACCGGGGCACCGCCGCCCGTCATCGCGCCCGAGCGCTGGACAGGCTGCGCGCCCACCTCGTTGAATCGGAACACGGGCAGGCCGGGAGGTGAGCGGCGCGGTGGACGTGGGGCCACGCCATGACGGCGGTGCGGGCGCGGCGGGCGGTGACGGCCGGGGCTCCGGCGGCGGGCGGGGCGACGGCTCCGGGGACGACGCCGAGACGCTGCTGCGCGCCCGGCTGCGGCTCGCGGACGAGCAGATCGAGACACCGGCCGGCCTGTGGGACCGCATCAGGGAGCCGGGTACCGCGCGGAGGCCCGAGGTGGTGCCGCTGCCCCGGAGGCGGCCGCGGTGGGTGGTGCCCGTGGTGGCGGCGGCGGTGACCGCGGTGGTGCTGGGGGTGTGGTGGCTGGTGCGCCCCGGGCTCGTCTCCCTCCAGCCGGCAGGGCCGGACCCGAAGGTGAGGATCACGGTCTACAACAGTGAACAGGCCTGCCGCACGGGCCGCTCCCTGGAGTGCGCGCTGCGGCTGGCCAACGACCCGCGCGCCAGGTACGCCGCGCGCGGCAACTCCGCCGGCCGCGTCTGGCACGGCGATGTGCTGTCCGCCCGCTGTGTGGTGACGGACGGGCGGATGGTCCGGGACGAGGCGGGCGTCACCTCCTCCCGCTGGTATCTGGTCACCAGCGGGCAGGGGGTGCGGGGCTGGCTGCCGGGCGTGCGGACGCGCAACACCCGTGAGGTGCCGGAGTGCCCGGCGGGGGTGCGCTAGGCGCACGGGGCCTGTGCTCAGGGCGCTGACCTCGGGCCCCGACTTCGGCCCCTGACCTCGGGCGCCGGGCGCGGGCGCCGGGCGCGGGCCGTGGGAAGGGGCCCCGGGAAGGTCACCTGCCGCGGTATGCCGGATGGCGTCGCGCGACGAAGGAGGCCACGCCCTCCTGTGCGTCCGCCGTCGTCATATTGATCTCCTGCGCGGTGGCCTCGGCGGCCAGGGCCGCCGCCCGGTCGGTGTCGAGCGAGGCGTTGACCAGCTGTTTGGTCAGGGCCAGTGCGCGGGTGGGGCCGGCCGCCAGCCGCTCGGCCCACTCCCGGGCCGTCTTCGCCAACGCGCCGTCCGGCACGACCCGGTTGACCAGACCCAGCCGCTCCGCTTCGGCGGCCGGTACGGCGTCCCCGAAGAACATCAGCTCCTTGGCGCGCTGCGGGCCGATCAGCCGCGGCAGGAGGTAGGCGCCGCCGCCGTCCGGGACCAGGCCGCGGCGGACGAACACCTCGATGAAGCGGGCGGATTCGGCGGCCAGCACCAGGTCGCAGGCGAGCGCGAGATGGGCGCCGAGCCCGGCCGCGGTGCCGTTGACGGCGGCGATGACCGGCTTCTCGCAGTCCAGCACCGCCGTGATGAGCCGCTGGGCGCCGCCCCGGATCAGCCGGGCGACATCACCGGCGACCCGCTCGCCGGCCGACGGGGCTCCACGCAGATCGGCACCGGCGCAGAAGCCCCTGCCGGTCGCGGTGAGCACGACGGCCCGGACGCCGGGGTCGGCCGAGGCGTCGGCGAGCCGGTCGATGAGGCGTTCGCGCTGGTCGGGGGTGAGGGCGTTCATCGCGTCCGGCCGGTTGAGGGTGAGCCACGAGACGCCGTTGTCAGTGGTGTGCAGTACCAATGAATCGACGGGGTCCGCGGGGGAGGCGGAGCCGGTCCGGCCGGCGGGCTCGTCGGCCGCGGCGGGGGGAACGGAACCGGGGGACGGTGAGGGTGTCATGGGGGAACGGCTCCAGAGGGTGCGGTCGGGGCGGTCACGGTGGCCGGCGGCGTTGTGGGCGGCGGTCCGTGCGCTGCGGTGGGCCGGGGTATGGGTGTGGGCGCGCTTGTGGGTGCGGTTACGGGTGCGGGCGCCGGTGCGGTCAGCGGCAGACGGCGAGCGCGTCGAGGGCCACGGCGCCCTGGCCGCGCGGCAGCACCACCAGCGGGTTGATGTCCAGTTCGGCCAGCTCGTCACCGAGTTCGAGCGCCATCCGCTGCACCCGCAGGACGACCTCGACCAGCGCGTCGAGGTCCGCGGGCGGCGCTCCGCGCACGCCGTCCAGCAGGGCCCGGCCGCGGAGTTCGTCGAGCATCGCGCGCGCCTGGTCCTCACCGAAGGGCGGTACGCCCACCACCACGTCCCGCAGCACCTCCACGAGCACCCCGCCGAGCCCGACGGTCACGGTCGGCCCGAAGAGGCTGTCCTGGGTGACGCCGACGATCGTCTCGACGCCCCGCTCGATCATCTGGCAGACCAGCACCCCGTCCAGCGGGACGTCCTCGTAGCGGGCGATGTCGGTGAGTTCGCGATAGGCGTCCCTGACCTGGCTGGCCGAGGTCAGCTGGACCTTGACCAGGCCGAGTTCGGTCTTGTGCGTGAGCTGCGGCCCGGAGGCCTTCATCACCACGGGGTAGCCGACCAGGCTCGCGGCCCGTACGGCCGCCGCCGCGCTGGTCACCAGCTGCTCGCGCGGGACCCGGATGCCGTAGGCGCGCAGCAGCTGCTTCGCCGCGTGCTCGCTGAGCTGCTGGCCCGGACGCATCAGGGCCTGCGCCTTGCGCGCGGACGGGGACAGGACGCGCGGGGCGTCGTCGAAGGGGGAGCGGTAGCCGGCGACGAAGCGGTGGTGGTCGAGATAGGCGCGGACCGCGGTGATGCAGTTGGCGAAGGTGCGGAAGGTCGCCACCCGCGAGGAGCCGAGCAGGGTGCGGCGGTAGGCGTCCTCCGTACCGACCGGCGAGCCCCACACCACACACACCAGCTTGTCCGTCTGCTCCGCCGCGTCCACCAGGTCCTGTGCGAGCTTGTCGCTCATCGGCGGGAAGGGGCCGGTGATCGGGCAGATCAGGATGCCGATGGCGGGGTCGGCCAGGAGCGCGTCGAGGATCTTGCGGCCGCGCCAGTCGCCGACCGGGTGCCCGCCGTTGTCGACCGGGTTGGCGACGTGCAGGTACTCCGGTATCCACTGGTGCAGTTCGGCCTGCTTGGCCGGGCCGAGGGTGGGCAGCCGCAGCCCGGCCGCGGTCGCCAGGTCGGAGAAGTGGGCGCCGGTGCCACCGGAGATCGAATAGACGGCGACGCCCTCGGCGGTGGGCTTCCTGGCACGGGCCAGCAGCGCCGCGGTGTCCTGCAGCTCGTCGAGCCCGTCCACCCGGATCACGCCGAACTGCCGCATCGCGGCGTCCACCACCTCGTCAGCGCCGGTCAGCTTCCCGGTGTGCGAGGCGGCCGTCCGGGCGCCGGTCTCGGTGCGGCCGACCTTGACGGCGACGACGGGCACCTTGTTGCGGGCGGCGCGGTCGGCGGCCAGCAGGAAGCTCCGGCCGTCCTTGAGCCCTTCCACATACGCGGCGATGGCGCCGACCTCGGGACGGGTGGCGAAGTAGGAGAGGAAGTCGGCGGTCTCCAGATCGGCCTCGTTGCCGGTGGGAGCCCAGTGCGACAGGCGGATGCCCAGTTCCTGGAGGCTGAAGACGGGGCGGCCCTGGTGGCCTGACTGGGTGATCAGGGCGATCGCCGGTCCGTCCAGGTCGGTACGGAACCTCTCGAAGGCGTTGAGGTTGGTGTTCGGGCCGAGCAGCCGCAGCCCGGAGCGGGCGACGGCCTCGGCCAGCCGGTCCTGGGCGGCCGCGCCGCGCTCACCGGTCTCGGCGAACCCGGAGGCGAAGGCCACCGCGAACTTCACCTTGGCCTCGGCGAGTTCCTCGATGACCGGCAGCGGGTCGGCGACCAGCAGGACTGCGAGATCGACGGGCTCCGGCAGCTCGGCGATCCCGGCATGGCAGGGCCGCCCGAAGACCTCGGTGCGGCCCGGGTTGACGGGGTGGAGCCGGGCGCCGACCCGTTCCGCCCAGCCGATCAGCTGACGGGTGATGCCCGTATTGGGGCGCCCCTCGCTGTCCGAGGCGCCGATCACGGCCACCGACTCGGGCCGGAAGAACCGGTCCAGGTCCGGCACCGGAGCGTGCAGTGGACGGCCGCTGACATCCCGGTCGACGGGGCAGGCGCCCTGTCCCCCGCCGTCGCGGTGCGGTTCACTCATACCGTGGACGGTGTGTGGTGGTTGCTCCCCACAGGCCACGACGCGGGCCGGCCGGGAGTGAGTGGTGAGGGTGCCGTGAGTCGATCCAAGCATCGCAGACGCCCGCTCCTGTGTGACGGCTCTCATAACTGACGCATAGTCAGATTACTGAACTGACGGCATGTCAGGAATGGCTGTGCAAGGGAAAGGTTGCGCGAGGCGGGCCGGGTGTGGCGGTGCGGTCGGGTGTGGGTAGACCCCGGGAGGGTCACGCCGGGCCCCTTGCGCGCCTGGCCCGCTTCGGCTGAACTGACGTACCGTCAGGCTCAGTTCTGGGCGCCCGCCGTGATGAGCCGCGCGACAGGGCCGGGCCGGAGGGTGGCGGCGGGCCAGGCGCATGCTGTGCCGGATACGGCCGGTCCGGTGGACAGGGCCGGATCGCCGGACGCGATCGGGTCGCTCGACGAGGTGCTGGGGGTGTTCCGGTGAGTGTTGGGGCTGCGGGGACGGGTGCGGACTCGGCGGGGGCGGCTGCGGATGTGGCTGCGGGGGCGGGTCCGACTGCTGCGGGTGGAGGGGCGTCCACGGGCGGGGCGGGGAGTGACGGTGCCGCCCGTGGGGCCCGTGCCGTCCGTGCCGCCGGGCCGGTGCGGGGGGCCGCGCGGTTCGATCTGCCGGAGGTGGACGCGTTCACCCGGCCGTACTGGGACGCGGCGGCCGAGGGGCGGCTGCTGCTGCGCCGCTGCCGGGCCGAGGGCTGCGGTGCGGCCCACCACTACCCGCGCGAGTTCTGCCCGCGCTGCTGGAGCGACGACGTCGGCTGGGAGGAGGCCACCGGCCGCGCCACCCTCTACACCTGGTCCGTCGTGCACCGTAACGACCTGCCGCCGTTCGGCGACCGGGTCCCGTACGTCGCGGCCGTGGTCGATCTCGCCGAAGGCCCCCGGATGATGACCGAGATCACCGACTGCCCGGAGCACGAGCTACGGATCGGGATGCCGCTCAGGGTGCACTTTCGGGGCGCGGGCGCGGGCGCCGTCGACGGCGAAGGCAAGGGCGCGGTCGAGGGCGGTACTGCGGGCGGGAGTGAGGGGGAAGGCGCCGTGGCCGCCGTCCCCGTCTTCCGGCCGGCGTGAACCCACGCCCCCGGGGCCCGGCACCCGGCAGCTCGCCCCTATGCCCGACGTCGCCGGGCGGTCGCGGCCCGTGCCCGACGTCGTTGGCCGGTCGCGGTCCGTGCCCGGCACCCCGGTTGTTCTCTCCCGCTGTTCTCCCCCGCAGCGAAACCCGGTGGCGGGCCGGGCGGCCCCGAGGCATGCTGTGGCCGTGCTGATTCGTGAGGCGACCGCGGCTGACTGGCCCGCCATCTGGCCCTTCTTCCACACCATCGTGGCGGCCGGGGAGACCTACACCTACCCGCGGGACATCGACGAGGAGACGGCCCGCGGGACCTGGATGCTGACGCCGCCCGGCCGCACGGTCATCGCGGTCGACGACTCCGGCACGGTCCTGGGGACGGCCAAGATGAACCCCAACCACATGGGCGGCGCCTCGCACATCGCCAGCGCCAGTTTCATGGTCGACCCCGAGTGCGGCGGACGCGGCGTCGGCCGGGCCCTGGGCGAACACGTACTGGACTGGGCCCGCGCCGAGGGCTACCGCGCGATGCAGTTCAACGCCGTGGTGGAGACCAACACCGGCGCCGTCGCGCTCTGGAAGTCCCTGGGCTTCCAGATCATGACGACCCTGCCCGAGGGCTTCCTGCACCCCACCAAGGGCTATGTGGGGCTGCACATCATGTACCAGCAGCTGTGAGTGCGGGCGGGAACGGCCCGAGCCGGTCACGCCGCACGGACGACAGGGTGAACGGGCGCCGCCGCAGCCGGTGACACCGCAGCCGATAACCCCGCAGCCGATGCCGCAGCCGGTGCCGCCCGTCCGGTGACACCGCAGGCCACCGCCGCGCGCACATGCCGCCCGCGCCGCCGGTGCCTGGCGCCGCTCACGGCCAGAGCAGCTCCTTCACCCACCCCCCGCTCTCGAAGCGGTAGTTGAGCCGCAGGTGACGGCGTTCCGCGTCCCCCTGGAAGAACTCGACCTCCTCCGGCTGCAGCACATACAGCGTCCAGCTCGGCACCGGCGCCTCGGGCTCGCGCCGCGCACGCTCCCACGCGGCCTCCGAGGCGCGCGCCAGCTCCTGTACCGAGCCGAGCACCTCGCTCTGCCTGCCGACCAGCGCTGCGGCCAGCGCGCCCGTGGAGCGGCGGTGCAGATCGGCCGCACTCTCCTCGGGGCCCGCCGCGGTCACCGTCCCGCTGACCCGCACCTGCCGGCCGACCGCCGGCCAGTAGAAGCCGAGCGCCGCCCGCGGCCGTACGGCCAGTTCGCGGCCCTTGCGGCTGCCGCGGTGCGAGGCGAAGTGCCAGCCGCGCTCGTCGGCGTCGTGCAGCATCAGGGTCCGTACGGAGGGGGCGCCGGCCGCGTCCGCCGTGGCGAGGGTCATGGTGTGCGGCTCGGGGACCCCGGCCTCGGCGGCCTCCCGCAGCCACCGCCGGAACAGCGGGAGCGGTGCGGCCGGGGCCGCCGCCGGGTCGAAGGACGGCAGGGCGACGTCCCAGACCCGCAGCCCGCGCAGCAGCTCGCGGAACGCCCGGGCGTCCGCGTCGTCGGAGTGTTCCGCCGGGGTGCCGGCGGGTGCGGCGTCCGGTGATTCCTGGGGCGCGGGGTGATCGGTCATGTCAGGCAGCGTACGTGGGGCGCCCGGCGGCCGGGGCGTGCGCGGGGGCCGCCCCCGGAGCGGGATGGTCCTTGAGGGTGATCGCGTGGGCGCCCCGCTGCACCTCCTCGGTGATCTTCCTGGCGACCACGTTCTTCCAGGGCATGTACGGCAGCGCGCGCATCATCAGATGCCGGAACCGGATCTGCCACCAGGAGTCCGCCGTCATCTCCTTGGCGAACTTCTCCGCCAGCGCGTGGTTGACCGCGACATAGCCGCGCATCTCCTTCTCGTAGCGGTCGAACGCCTCCTCCGGACCGCGCCCCGGTACCGCCAGCTCCCCGGCCAGCACATACGCGCCCACCAGCGCCATCCCCGTGCCCTGCCCGGACGCCGGTGAGGCACAGTGCGCGGCGTCGCCGAGCAGCACCACCCGGCCGCGCGACCAGCGGTCCATCTCGATCAGCTGCATCCCGTCGAAGTAGAAGTCGTCCGCCGCATCGGCCGCTTCGAGCAGCCGCGGGACCCTCGTCCAGCCACCGGACGGGGCGACGCCGACGCCCCGGAACGCCGCCTTGAGCAGCGCCCGTTGCTGGTCGGGACTCCGGTGGTCGTGGTCCAGCCGCGGCGACCGGAAGGAGAACAGGCCCTTGGCCGCCGGGTCCCCTGCGGAGCGGTAGACGCAGATCAGCCTGCCGGGCAGGGCGTGGTACAACTCCTCGCGGTCCAGGCCGAGTTCGTTCGGCAGGGAGAACGCCGAGATGTACGCCCCGAGGTGCCGTACGAACCGCTCCTCCGGGCCGAAGGCCAGCCGCCGGACGTTCGAGTGCAGACCGTCGGCGCCGACGACGAGGTCGAAGCGGCGGGGCGCACCGCGCTCGAAGGTGACCTCGACACCGCCCGCGCCGTCTGTGCCGCCCGTGCGGCCTCCCTCGTGGCCCCGGTCCCCGGTCGGACCGTCGTCATGAGCGCCCGGCCGCTCGGTGAGGGAGGTGATCGAGTCACCGAAGACGTACTCGACGTCCGCGCGGGTGCGTTCGTGGAGGAGGTGCGCCAGATCGCCCCGCATGAGTATACAAACGTCATAAACGCTTGTCTGTGACGTTTGTGTAGCCCCTCTTCAGGACCCAACCTGTCCTCAACCCCCGTTAGCGTCGGCTCAGGCCGTGTCACTGCGAAGGAGCAGACCGTGAGCGAGATCAGCAGCAACCAGCCGCTCGGTACGCCGACTTGGATCGATCTCGGGGTCCCCGACCTCGACCGGGCGAAGGGGTTCTACCGCGCACTGTTCGGCTGGGAGTACGAGGAGCGGTCGGCGGCGGCCGGGCCCCTCACCCTGTGTCTGCTGCGCGGCCGGCGGGTGGCGGCCCTGCGGTCCGTCTCCGCCGCGGATGTCGAGGGCGAGTCCTGGTGGCTGCCGTACCTCGCCACGGACGACTGCGACGCGGCGGCCCAGCGGATCGTCGAGTGCGGCGGGACGGTGCCGGTGCCGCCCGCGGAGGTGGCGGGGCTGGCCCGTACGGCCGTCGCGGCGGACCCCGCCGGCGCCCGGTTCGGCCTCTGGCAGGGGCGTACGCTGCCGGGCTGCGAGCTGGTCAACGAGCCTGCCACGCTGATCCGCAACGACCTCGCGGCCCCGGACCCCGAGCCCGCCCGCCGCTTCTACGCCGACGTCTTCGCCTTCACGCTCGACGGCAACGACGACCTGCCCGGCGTCGACTTCACCTTCCTGCGGCGGCCCGACGGCCATGAGATCGGCGGCGTCATCGGCGACCCCACGGCCCGTGCATCCCGCTGGCAGACCCTGTTCGAGGTGGCGGACACCGACGAACTGGTGGCCCGTGCCGTCGCCGCCGGCGGAGCGGCCGAGGCCCCCGAGGACACCCCGTACGGCCGCATGGCCGTGCTCACCGACCCCTTCGGCACCGCCTTCACCGTCGGCGCCCGCCCCGCCGCCGACTGAGCAACGGCCGGCCTCCCGGCCCCGTCTCGTCTCCCGGCCCCCTCCGGCCTCGGCGCCGGGCGCCCGCAAGTCCCCGCCGGGCTCCCGCCGGACCCCTGTCGTCCGCCGGGCCCTGCTTCCCGAGGCCCGGCGCTGGCCCCGCCTCACCCCCGCCCCAACACCACCGTCCCCGAGGAGCAGAACCAGCCGCCCGTGCCGGAGGCGACCGCGAGCTGGGGCAGCCGGCCGCCGGGCCGGTGGACCTGGCGGTCCGGGCCGGCCTCGCCGCGGAGCTGGCGTACCGCCTCGACCAGCAGGAACAGCCCCCGCATCCCGGGGTGGCAGGCGGCCAGCCCGCCACCGTCGGTGTTGACCGGCAGCTCCCCGTCCCGCAGCAGCCGCCCCTTGCCCACGAACGCGCCGCCCTCGCCCTTGGCGCAGAACCCCAGGTCCTCCAGCGTCACCAAGGTCATGTAGGTGAAGGCGTCATAGATCTCGGCGAGGTCGATCTCGTCCGGGCGGACCCCGGCGCGGTCGAAGGCCAGCCGGCCGGAGACCGCCGCGGGGGAGACGGTGAAGTCGTCCCACTCCGACATGGTGGTGTGGGACACCGCGGTGCCGGAACCGAGCACCCATACCGGGGGTTTGGCGAGGTCAGGGACGTGGTCCTCGGCGACGAGCAGGACCGCGCAGCCGCCGTCGGAGCGGATGCAGCAGTGCAGTTTGGTGAACGGTTCGGCGATCACCGGCCCGTCCAGGACGTCGTCGACGGTGATCGGTTCGCGGTACAGGGCGTCCGGGTTGGCCGCCGCGTTGGCGCGTGCCTGGACCGCGACCTGGGCCAACTGCTCCAGGGTGGTGCCGTATTGGTGCATATGGCGGCGGGCGGCCATGGCGTACTTGGCGATCAGGGTGTGCCCGTAGGGGACCTCGAACTGGAGCGGGCCACGGGCGCCGAAGGACAGGTTCGAGGTGCGCCGCCCGGCCCTGATGTCGGCGCGGGCGGTGGAGCCGTAGACGAGGAGCACGGCGTTGGCGTGGCCGGCGGCTATCGCGTCCGCGGCGTGCGCGGCGAGCACCTCCCAGGTGGCGCCGCCGACCGAGGTCGAGTCGACCCAGGTGGGGCGCAGTCCCAGGTACTCGGCGACCTCGACGGGCGCGAGGGTGCCCAGGCCGGCCGAGGCGAAGCCGTCGATCACCGCACGGTCCAGCCCGCTGTCGGCGAGTGCCCGGCGGGCGGCCTGGGCGTGCAGGGCGTACGGGGTGGCCCGGTCCACGCGTCCGCAGTCGGACAGGGCGACTCCGGCGACGGCGACCTTGCGCTTCCCGTAAGTGGTCCCTGAGGTCATGAATCTGACGGTACATCAGATATGGGGAGCCTGGGCAGGGGGCGGGGTGCGGCTCCGGCCCCGGAAGGGTTCCGCGCTCGCCGGCCGGAACGCGATCACCGTCGCCGCTGCGGCGCCGTCCGGAGAAGGCGGCTTAAAGCGATTATCGGAGAATCTGAGATATGCGGCGGTCTTTAAAAGGCCACCCGGGAACGGTATTCTCACATCGCTTTGTGCATTTCACCGGCCAGCTCTCGGCCGGCTGACTGCTCGCTGTTTGCCCATGCGGCGGAGCAGACATTTCCGTGTGCGGGACGAAAGCGCTCCCGCCTGCCTGAGGGAGTGTCATGTTCGCCTTTACTCCGCACATTCCGACGCCCGCACCGGCGCGAAGTTCCGGATTACGTGCCGCATTTGTGGCGGGCGCGGTTATTCCGGTGGGTGCGCTGCCCCAGGGAATTACCCTTTCGCCCGACGGTGCCCGCGCCTATGTCGCCAACCGGGGCTCGGACACGATCAGCGTGATCGACACCGCCACCAGTACCGTGACGGACACCCTCCCCACGGGAGCCGGTCCCGGCATCGTGGCGCTCACGCCGGACGGGACCCGTGGCTATGCGGTCCTCGCCGACGCCGGACTCGTCAGCGTGCTCGACACCGCCACGAACACCTTCGGCACGGACATCCCGGTGGGGAACGGGCCGGCGGGGGCAGCGGTCACCCCGGACGGCAGCCGCGTCTATGTGAGCCAACAGGCCGGTGGCACCGTGAGCGTGATCGATACGGCCACCAATACGGTCAGCGATGTCATCACCGTCGGGAACGCCCCGACCGGCGTGGTGATCGCCCCGGACGGGACCAGTGTCTATGTGGCATGTTTCGGCTCGGGGGCGGTGAGCGTGATCGACACCGCCACGAACACCGTCTCGGCCGCCATTCCCGCCGGTCCGGTCCCCATCCTGCTGGCGGTCAACCCCGACGGGTCCCGCGTCTACGTCACGAACGTCGGCAACTCCACGGTCGGCGTGATCGACACCGCGCTGGGGGCCGTCATCGACACCATCGGGGTCAGTGCCCAGCCGCGCTTCCTGGCGGTGACCCCGGACAACGCCCATGTCCTGGTGGCGAATTCGCTGCCGGACACGGTGAGCGTGATCGACACCGCCACCCATACCGCCGTCGAGAACATCGGGGTGGGCGCCGGCCCGGCCGGCCTCGCCATCCATCCCGACGGGACGCACGCCTACGTCGTCAACACCGAGGCCGGCACGGTCAGCGTGATCGCGACGACCGTGCTGCCCGACCAGGGGTCCACGGCGGGCGGCGCCACCGTGACGGTGACCGGGCACCACCTGGCCAACGCCACCGCCGTGCGCTTCGGGACCGCGCAGGCCGGCATCACCGCCAATACGGACACCTCGCTGACCGTCACCGAGCCCGCCGGGTCGGGTGCCGTCCCCGTGACGGTCACCACCGCGGGCGGCACCGGCACCCTCGGCACCTTCTACTACACGCCGTTGCCCGTACTCACCGGCATCAGCCCCGACGTGGGGCCGGTCGCCGGCAGCGACGACGAGATCACCCTCACCGGCCGCAACCTCGCCGGGGCGATCGATGTGTACTTCGGCACCAGCCGCGCCGTGATCCAGAGCGTCTCCGACACCGAGATCACCGTCCGGGCGACCACGGCCCCGGGGCCCGGCGGCGTCCCCGTCACCGTGCGCACCGCCGGCGGCAGCGTCCAGGGCCTGACCTACACCTACGTCAGTTCCTCCACCGTCACCGACATCAGCCCCAATTCGGGACCGACCTCGGGCGGCACCGTCGTCACGATCACCGGCACCGGCCTGTCCCACACCGAGCAGGTCACCTTCAACGGCACCCCGGCGCCCTTCGAGATCGTCTCCGACACCGCGGTGACCGCCACGTCCCCGCCCAGCGGCGCCGCAGGCACCGTCACGGTCACGGTCACCGGCCCCGTTGACGGCCCCACCGGATCGTTCACCTACGTCGGCGGTCCCGGCATCTGATCCGCCGGACGGGCCGCGCAGCCCGGCCGGGCCGACCCCTACGGGCGGCGCGGCACCGGCACACCGAGTTTCCGGCCGACCGGAACCCGGCCGACGGGCCGGGCGGGAGTCGCGGGGCCCTGCCGTCCACGCGACAGCGGACCGGGATCGAAAGCACCTCACGGCACAGCGTCAGAGCAATTCCCTTCCAGTCCCAGAGGAGAAAACTGTGCGTCCCTTCAAGCAGATCCTGCTGACCGCGGCCACCGGAATGTCGGCCCTCCTTTTCTGCGCACCGGCGGCCGCCGCGGCCGGTGCCGCGGCCGATTCCTTTCCCCCGAACGAGACGGTCTTCCAGCTGGTCGCCAAGCAGACGCAGGGCACGTTCGTCGATGTGGACGGATCGTCCGGGCCGAGTCAGGGCGACGAATTCGTCAACACCGGGAACCTGTTCCGCGCCGGCCTCCCGGTCGGCACCTACAGCCAGATCTGCACCCTGACCCGGACCGCCCCGGGCGACGAGTTCGACCTCCAGTGCGCGTCCGACCTCGCGCTTCCCCTGGGACAGATCACCGCGGAGGGCCGCTTCACCGTCACCGCCGCCGGCCCCGGCACCATCAACTTCGCGATCACCGGAGGCACCGGCCACTACCGCACGGCGCACGGCTCCATCCACGCCGTCAACGTCAGCGACACGGAGACCAACCTCACCGTGCACCTGATCCGCTGACCGGCGGCGCACGCCTAGGAGCCGGGTCACGGCGGTGTGACCCGGCTCCGTGCCGTTCCGGATGCCCGAGCCCCCGGCCGCCCCGATGACTTGCGGACCCGGCCTAGGAAAGTGCACCCCTCGTCCCTACTATGACGGCCCGTCAGATCGGAAGCGGGGGGCCCGTCGGACCGGACGGGCGTTGTCGCACGGCCGGGAGGAGCCCGCCGATGGATGCCGCGTTCACCGAGGAGCAGCACGAAATCCGCCGTACGCTGCGCGAACTGCTGCTCAAGCGCTGTGGCCCGGACGAGGTCAAGGCGGCGGTGCGCACCCCGCCCGGGTACGACACCCAGCTGTGGCAGCAGCTCGCCGGACGGCTCGGGCTGCCCGGTCTGGCGCTGCCCACGGCGTACGGCGGGGTCGGCTGCGGCCCCACCGAACTCGCCCTGGCCTGTGAGGAGACCGGCCGCGCCGTGCTGCCCGCACCGCTGATCGCGACCGCCGCGCTGGCCGCCCCGCTCCTCCTCGCGCTGGGCAGCGAGCGCCAGCGCCACACCCTCCTCCCCGCACTCGCCGCCGGGGAGCTGACCGCGACCCTCGCGGTGCCGGGCGGCCGGCTCGCCACCGCACTGGCGCTGACCGGCCCGAACGACGGCGGCTGGGCGGGCGGCGGCCGGGCCGGTGGTATCCAGGCGCGGCGGGCGCCGGAGGGGGGCGGGGCGGCGAACGGCGCACGCCCGCCCGGCGGCTGGCGGTTGTACGGGGAGGCCGGGCAGGTGCTCAACGGGCACACCGCTGACGTGCTCCTGGTGGCCGCGCACACCGGCGGCTTCGCGCGCAGCCGCACCCTGCTCTTCCTCGTACGGGCGGACGGGGGCGGTGCCCGGTCCGGCGCGGCGTCCGGGGTGCCCGGTCTGCTGCGGACCCGGCAGACCGCGCTGGACGAGACCCGGCCGCAGGCACGCCTCGAACTGCGCGAGGTGCCCGCCGAGTTGCTGGGGGAGGGCGACGGCGACGAGACGGCGGTGGCCGGGGCGCTCGCCGCGACGGGGGTGACGGCGGCCGCGGCGCTGGCCGCCGAGGCCGTGGGCGCGGCCGACGCGGCGCTGGCCCGCACCGTCGCCCATGTCCGGCAGCGCGAACAGTTCGGCCGGCCCATCGGCTCCTTCCAGGCGGTGCAGCACCGGCTCGCCGATCTCTATGTGCGGCTGCAGGCGGCCCGCTCGGCGGCGTACTACGCGGCCTGGTCGGCGGGCGGCGGGCCGTCCGGGAGCGGCGCAGGTCCGGACGGCACGGCCGAGCCCGGGGTGGGGGCGCTGGCGCTCGCCCAGGCGCTGGAGACCCTGCGGGCGGTGGCGGCCGAGGCGGTGCAGCTGCACGGCGGTATCGGCTTCACCTGGGAGCACGAGGCACATCTGTACTTCAAGCGCGCGGCCTGCGACGAACTGCTGCTGGGGCCCGTGCACCGGCTGCGGGCGCGGGCCGCCGAGGAGGCCGGGCTGTTCCCGGACGGGGCGGCGGAGCCGGGCGGGCGCGGGGAGCCGGCCGGTGTGCCGGTCCCGGGCCGGCCGGCGGCGGTGCCGCGCTGATGCGCCCGGGTGAGCGGCTGCTCATGAAGGTCTCCGCGACCCGCGCCTTCGCCCGCACCGCGCCGTACGTCATTCCCGCGCTGGATCGGGCGGTCCACCGGCTGACCCGCGGAAAGGTGCTGCTCAGCGCCCGGATGCTGCCCGGTGTGGTGCTGACCGCGACCGGCGCCAGGAGCGGGCTGCCGCGGCGTACCCCGCTGGCGTGCGTACCGGAGGAGGGCGGCAGCTGGCTGCTGGTCGGCAGCAACTTCGGGCGGCCGGGGCATCCGGCCTGGACCGGGAACCTGCTCAGCAATCCGGAGGCCGAGGTGAGTTGGCGGGGCCGGGACATTCCGGTGCGGGCCCGGCTGCTGTCCGGGGAGGAGCGGGCGCGGGCCTGGCGGGCGGCGCTGGCGCTGTGGCCGCCGTACGCCGCGTACCAGGCGCGGGTGGAGCGGGAGATACGGGTGTTCCGGCTGGAACGGCGCTGAACGGGCCGGTGCGTGCCCGTATACGCGCAGCGGGCGCCGTGCCGGACCCCGGAGGGCCGCGCGGCGCCCGCTGCGTGTGCGGTACAGCTATGGCAGGACGGACACAGGAACGATGGGCGAACCGTCCCGGGAACACCGGGACTTCGAGGCGCGGCGGCTTCTCCGGCCGCTGCCCCGACCGCTCTCGCGGATGCTTCGGTTATTTGGTCGGCTTCTTGCCGGTGACACCGAGGTGCACCAGCAGCGCGAGATTCGGCTTGAGCTCGGCCTGCTTGACGCCCCAGCTCTGGAAGCCCTTCTGGTGCGCGGCGACCGCGGCCAGCATCGCGACCATCGAGCCGGCGATGGCGGCCGGGCTGACGTCCTTGTCGACCTTGCTCTTGCTCTGCAGGTCCTTGATGGAGTCGGTAAGGGAGTTGGTGACGGCATTGAGGATCTTCATGCGGATCTTGTAGAAACGCTTGTCGCCCTCGGCGGCACCCAGGTCGACGACGCGCAGAATGGCGTCGTTCTTGCGCCAGAAGGAGAGAAAGCCCTCGACCAGATCCTCCGCGGCCTGCCAGGCGGATTTGCCCACCCAGGAGCGTCCGGCGACAAGATCGGTCAGAGTGGCGCCTTCTTTGGCCATCTCCTCGGCGATTTCGAGGACGGCACCCTCGACGTCCGGGAAGTACTGATAGAACGTTGCGGGTGAAGTCCCCGCTTTTCGGGCTACATCGATGACCTTGACGTCCCGATAGGGGGACGAACTGAGCATTTCACTGAGGCAGTCGAGAAGCTTTTGCCGCGTCGCCTGTCCGCGGCGGCCGGCAACTCTGCCGTCGACGGTTCGAACTTGTCCTGTCATGCCGTCAGCTTACCGAGGGGTGATCGGAGCGCGATTTGGCTGCCTGCAAATGGGGATGGGGGAGTTAGGGGTGGGTGGCCCCGGGGAGCGCCGTGGTGGCGGGCCGGTCCGCACCCGCGGCTCGAATGCTGCCGCTTGGTCCGAACCGGTGAACGGTGTTATCAACAGCCTGTGGACAACTTTGGTGGATAAGTGGTCACCCTCCGTGCGACAAGTGCGCGACGATGGCCGTCAGTTGAACATCGCCCCCTTCGCTCCCGCCGGTGGCGCCGTGACCTTCGGACCTCCCGGCAATCGAGCCTGTGTTCGAATCCCTGCCGAGCGTACTGCGCGAACCGGTACTAGCGTGGACATATGGCCGCTGCGGCGATCGCCGTTTCCGGCTGCCCCGGTGTCATTCAAGGCGCCACGCCCGGCGCGCGTGCGCCGAAATGACCTTCGAACACGCAGAATTGGAGCGTGGGGCGGACGTGACGGCGGGGAGGCCAGGCGTGAAGGGGGACGGGTGTGTGCGGCCGGTGGGGCGGCGCGGTGGGCAGCATCGCGGCGACCGGATGCCCGGGAAGCTCAACCGATCTCCTCATGAGCGCGTCAAGCAGAGTGGTGAACGTCCGCAGGGCGGGCGGTGCCCCGCGCAGGGGACCCGCGACCGAGCGGTAACCCGGTGGGCAATCGCCCTTCGCAGGACGTATCGGAGCACGTCAGGCGGGGTTGGAAGACGTCGGGTAACGGACCCGGTGCGGGCTACGGGGGGTATGCCGTGACACGGCGGACAGGCCCCGGGTTCGCAACCGTCGGCTCGGCCAGGAAGAATCAGCACGCGTACGGCCGTTTCGGCCAGGCGGTGAGACGCTGCACGGGGCAGTGGCTCTCGGCAAATCGTGGCAATTGAGAGTCTCTTTCAACGCCCCACGGGGAGGTGGCAGGTAAGTGGTGGAGCAGCTGAAGCAGCTGACGCAGCACGATCCCCGGCGGATCGGGCCGTTCGAGGTGCTCGGCCGTCTCGGGGCCGGCGGCATGGGGCTGGTCTATCTGGCACGCTCGGCGTCCGGCCGGCGCGTGGCGATCAAGACGGTGCGTACCGAGCTCGCCGAGGACCAGCTGTTCCGGGTCCGCTTCACCCGCGAGGTCGAGGCGGCCCGCGCGGTCAGCGGCTTCTACACGGCCGCGGTGGTGGACGCCGACCCGCGCGCGGCGGTGCCCTGGCTCGCGACGGCCTATGTCCCCGCGCCCTCCCTCGAGGAAATAGTCAATGAGTGCGGGCCGCTCCCGGCCCAGGCGGTGCGCTGGCTGGCGGCCGGGATCGCCGAGGCGCTGCAGTCCATCCACGGTGCGGGCCTGGTGCACCGCGACCTGAAGCCGTCGAACGTACTGGTCGTCGAGGACGGCCCCCGGGTGATCGACTTCGGTATCGCCTCCGGGGTGTCCAACACCCGGCTGACGATGACCAATGTGGCCGTGGGCACGCCCGCCTACATGTCGCCCGAGCAGGCCCGTGACTCGCGCAGTGTGACGGGCGCGAGCGATGTTTTCTCCCTCGGGTCGACGCTGGTCTTCGCCGCCACCGGGCACGCGCCGTTCCATGGCGCCAACCCCGTCGAGACCGTCTTCATGCTGCTGCGCGAGGGCCCCGACCTGGCGGGGCTGCCGGACGAACTCCGTCCGCTCATGGAGTCCTGTATGCAGATGGAGGCCGGCCAGCGGCCGTCCCCCGCCGATCTCCAGTCCCAGCTCGCGCCGCACCTCTTCGGCTCCGGCAGCGACGACAGCGGTACCGCCTCGGCCTGGCTGCCGGCCGGCGCGGTGGGCCTCATCGAGGGCCGGCGCGGCGGCCGTACCGCCGTACCCGGCAACGGCCAGCGGGCCGCCGCCGGCCGTGGCTCCGCCCGCCCGGCGCCCGCCGCACCGCCGGCCCCGCCCGTGTCACCCCCGATGCCCGCACCCGTCCAGGCCCCGCCGCGGCCGGAGAGCGCCCCCGCTGCCGCCGTCGCGGAGTCCGGCTGGCCCGGCCAGATCGGTGCGGGCCCCGGCGCGCACCGCGGCGACCCGCGCGGTGCCCACCCGGGCCCGATGCCGCAGCCCGCGGTGCTCGGCCCGGACGCCTCCACGGCCCGGGTGACGCCGGTCTCCGCACCGCCGCCCGCCTCCGCGCCGTCCCCCGCCGCCGCACTCTCCTCCGCACCGCCCGCCCCGTCGGCGGCCCCCGGTGAGGGAGCCGCCGGTCCCGTACAGCTCGGTGGCTCGCACGCCCCGATAGGGCCGGGGCCGCGCGCCGAGGCACCGCCGCCGCGTGCGCAGGCCGGTGCCGCGACGAACTGGGTACGGCCGCCCGGCGCCGGACCCACGACCGGGGTGCCCCCGCAGGGCCCGGCGCACGGCGGGGAGAGCCCGGCCCGCAACGAGGCCGCACCGCCCCCGCCGCCCGAGGCCCCGCCCGCCGAGCCGGGCCGCTGGCGCCCCTGGCGGTTCCGGATGTCGAACGATGTGTGGGGCACTCCCGCCGTCGCCGACGACCTGCTCTACGTCACGTCCTTCGAGGTGCACGCGCTCGATGTGGCCAGCGGACGGCGCAAGTTCAAGACCCGTGACGTCGCCTGGGCGATGGCCGTCGCGGACGGCCGCATCCATGCCTCGGACGGCCCGAGCCTGTACGCCCTGGACGCCGACGACGGCACCGAGCGCTGGCGGCTGAACACCGAGGGCTGGGTCTACGCCCTCAAGGTCGACCGCGGGACCGTCGTCACCAGCACCCGCGGGGGCGGCGTCCAGGCCTGGGAGGCCGCCAACGGCGAACTGCTGTGGGAGACCGGCGGCGTCCAGACCGACTTCGAGACCGCCGAGGCCGGGCCCGTGGTGCACGAGGGCACGGTCTTCGTCTGGGCCGACGCCCGGCTCAAGGCACTGGAGGCCCGGACCGGCGCCGAGCGCTGGTCGTACCCGGTGGGCGACGCCGCGGCCTGCGGCGGGGTGCCGATGCGGCTGCTGCCCGCCTCGGACGGGGCGGTTTATGTCGTGGCCGGCACCCGGGTGCTGGCGATCGACATCGCACGCGGTGACGTGCGCTGGCACTTCGAGGCGCCCGCGGTGTTCCTCAGCCCGCCCGCCTTCGCCCCCGGCCCGGCCGTCACCGGCGGCGGGGTCTATCTGGCGGACTACCTCGGCACGGTCTACGCGCTGGACCCGGCGGACGGGCGCGACCGCTGGCGGATCGCCACCGAGGCCCGGCAGTCCACCGAACCGGTGCTGGTCGCACACGGTGCGGTCCATCTGGGCAGCGGCAAGGCGCTCTACACGCTCGACGCGGTCACCGGCACCCCGCGCTGGCGGTTCCAGGCCGGCGCGGAGGTCATCGGCGCCCCGGTCGTCGCGGAGGGCCGGGTGCACTTCGGCTCCGCCGACCACTGCCTCTACACGCTCGACGCGATGGGCGGCCAGCTGCGCTGGAAGCTGGAGACCGGCGGCGAGATCACCGGTTCCCCGATCGCGGTCGGCGGTGTGGTGTACGCGTGCAGCAAGGACCGCTGTGTGTACGCCCTGGACGCGGGCAAGGGGACGGGGCTGGCGCGGCGGTCGTGACAGGCGCGGGCGGCTGACGGCCGGGACGGCTGATGGCCGGGACGGCGTCCCTGCCTGGCCGGGCCGCCCGGGTGTCTACTCCCGCTCCTCCGGGGGCTGTTCGCGCCGTTCGGGGGCGTCGGGCATGCCGGGCCGGCCGGGCTGATCCGGGCGGTCGGTCCGTTCGGGTGGCGGGGGAGGCGGCCGGCGCTGTTCCCTGCCCCACTCCACCGGAGGCGTGGGCGGCTGCTTATGGGCCGGCAGGGTCGGTGGCGGCGGGGGAGCCTGCCGCTCTGGCGGCTGCTGCGGCTGCTGTACGGGCGGTTGTTGTGGCTGCTGTTGTGCCTGTGTCCACTGTTGCTGTTGCTGCGGGGGCGGTGGTGGTGGCGGCGGGGTGACCGGCAGGGGGGTGGTGGGGGTGTCCTCCTGCTGTCCGTAGGGGACACCTCCGGGACCGGCCGGGGGCGCGGCGGGGTGGGGGCCGGTCGAGTACGGCTCCGGGTTCCACTCCTCGGCCCCGGGGCGGCCCGCGTCCCACGGCTCGGGCGTCCCCGGCGGGTAGGGCGTGTACGGGTCGTACGGCCCCCGTTCGTCGTAGCGCTCGTCGTATCCGTGGCGCCCGTAGCGGCCGTCGTCGTACCGGCCGTCGTCGTAGTCGGGTCCGTAGGACCGGCGGGGGCGGCCGCTCATGACGAGGGCGCCGAGCAGCAGCAGCGCGCCGCCGCCCAGGGCGTTGGCGACGCCGATCCCGAGACCGCGGGCGCCGGCCGTCAGCTCGCTCGCGGCCTGTCCCTGGCGGACCATCCACAGGATCGTGAACCCCAGTACCACCAGGCCCGCGAGGGTGATCAGCCCCCGGGAGCGCAGGGCGACCCCGATCAGGGTCAGCAGGGCGGCGAAGGCCATGGGGAGGAGCACGGAGCCGAAGAGCGCGGCGCTGTCGTGTGTGAGCCCGTTGAAGAGGTCCTCGATCCGCACATCGCTCCCGCGACGGCCGTCGTACCAGGGACGGAAGGGGCTCCAGACGGCGGCCGCCGCTCCGGCGAGGGCGATCAGCGACCCGAGAACGTTGCGCACCACGGGCGTCGCCTCGCTTCGGGTCGTCCGGTCATCCTCCGGGACCGACGCTACGCCTGCGCCTCCGCACTCGCGAGGCATGTACGCCCGCATGCGCTGCCGGGGCCGTCAGGGGTGTCACCGGTGCTTGCTAGGGTGCCGTGCACGCGTCAACTGAAGAGTGACGGCTCGGCGTTTTCCACGGGGGAGTGGACGGAATGAAGCAGCGCATGCGCACAGCCACGGGCAGCCGCGGGGGCACCCGTAGGGGTACCAGGGTCGCGGTGGCGGCCGGGCTGGCGCTGGTGACGGTGGCGACGGCCGGCGGCTGTGCCTTCAGCCGGCCCCGGGTGAAGGTGCCGGTCTCCTTCCCGAGCCCCACGTTCACCAGCAGCTACGACGCGTCCCCGTCGTACGAGCCCAGCTACTCGCCCTCGCCGACCGAGGAGACCTACGACCCGGACGGGCGGTCGGACGCCCGCGGCAGCGGCTGCGACTTCTCCGATTCGCTGCGCCAGTTCACCTACACGGTCTCCATCACCAACCCGTCCCTGAACGATTCCTTCTCCTATGACATGGCCGTCAACTGGATGAAGGCCAAGCCGGCCGACGGCAAGGCGTACGGGCTGCACGAGCGCTCGATCGTCGTCGGTCCCGGGGACACCGAGACGTACACCGCCAAGTACACCGTCAACCAGTCGTCCATCGGGCAGTTCTGGTTCACCTGCGAGATCACCCGGGCGCAGAAGACCCGTATGTAGGGGTCACCTGACCAGGGGCTGACCGCTCGGCCCGCCGTCCCGGGCGCCGCCCCGGTCACCTTCCGGCCCGCCGTCCCGCTTCCGGGCGGCGAACAGCGCGGCCTGGCGGTCCGGGGGCAGGTTGCCCAGCGCGATCAGCTGGGGCGCGTGCGCCAGGGCCTGCGCTCTGGCCGGCTCGTTGGCCGCCCACAGGGCGCGTACGGTCCCCTGGACCGCCCCGGTGGGCCGGTCGGCGAGGACGGCCGCGCGCCGCAGCGCCACCTCGGCCGCGGCGCCGGGCGCGGTCAGCTCGGAGACCAGGCCGATCCGGTAGGCGCGAGCGGCGCCGAGCCGCTCCGCGGTCCCCATCAGGGCCAGCCGGGCGGCCTCCCCGTAGGGCATCCGCTGCGCCATGAAGACGGACTCGTAGGCGCTCACCATCCCGTAGGTGGTGTGCGGGTCGAAGAAGGTGGCGTTCTCGGCGGCGACGAGGAACTCGGCCTCGCCCAGGAGGTAGAACGCGCCGCCGCAGGCCATGCCCTCGACGGCGGCGATCACCGGCTTCCACAGGTCGTTGGCCTTCGGGCCGATACGGAGCAGCGGGTCGTCGAGGGAGTAGGGGGAGGACGGCTGGGGGACGTCGACGGAGCGGTCGACGCCGGTGCAGAAGGCCCGGCCGCCGGCGCCGGTGAGCACCACGGCCCGTACGGTGTCGTCGTGGCGGAACGCCCGCCAGACGCCGGTGAGTTCGGCGGCGGTGGCGAGGTCGATGGCGTTGTGCCGTTCGGGCCGGTCGAGGGTGACCAGCGCGACCCCGTCCTTGATTTCCGTGCGGACCGTCATGGCCGCTCCAGGAGCCAGCGGGGGACGGTCACGCCTCCCGGCATGGTGTGGAAGGCGGCCTTCACGGGGGCGCCGATGCGCAGCCGGGCCGGGTCGACGGAGTTGAGGGGGGCGTCGGCGGTGGTGACGAGGTTGCCGACGAGGCGGATGCGCGGGGCCTCGGCCAGCTCCACCACGATCGCGTTGTAGCCCGGCTGTGCGGCGTACGCGGGCAGCAGCGGCGGGTGCGGCAGGACAAAGGACCAGATGCGGCCGCGGCCGCTCATCCGCTGCCAGCGCGCGGTGAAGGACCGGCAGTGCGGGCAGCAGGGGCGGGGCGGGAAGCGCAGGGCGCCGCAGTCGGCGCAGGCCTGGACGCGCAGTTCGCCCCGGGCGGCGTACTCCCAGAAGGGCGCGCCGTCCTCGTCCGGGACGGGAAGCAGCAGGTCGGCGCCGCTGCCGGAGGCATTGTCAGTGGCGGGTGCCACGATCGGTGTCATGGCTTCGCGAACGGATTCACGGACGGGTTCACGGACGGATTCACGGAGGGGCTCACGCGGCGGCTCACGCAGCGGCTCACGAGCGGACTCCCGAGTGCTCATGACGTATCAACTCCTCAGCAGCAGGGCCGAGGTGGGGACTCCCTCGCCCGCGGTGACCAGGCAGGTGGCGGCGTCGGGGACCTGCGCGGTGCTGGTGCCGCGCAGCTGCTTGACGCCTTCGTTGATCAGGTTGAAACCGTGCACATACGCCTCGGACAGGCCGCCGCCGCCGGTGTTGAGCGGAAGCCGGCCGCCGATCTCCAGCGCGCCGCCCTCGGTGAAGGCCGCGCCCTCACCGCGTCCGCAGAAGCCGTAGCCCTCCAGCGAGAGGGGGATCAGGGGGGTGAAGGCGTCATAGATCTGTGCCACGTCGACGTCCTGCGGGCCGAGGTCGGCGCCCTTCCACAGGTGCCGGGCGGCCGCCCAGGCGGGGCCGGTGAGCGGGTCGTCGTTCCAGTAGTTGACCATGCCGTGGTGCTGGGCGGGCAGGCCCTGGGCGGCGGAGTGGACGTAGACGGGCCGCTGCCGGCAGTCGCGGGCGCGCTCGGCGGAGACCACGACGCAGGCCAGCGCGCCGTCGGTCTCCAGGCAGTTGTCGAAGAGGCAGAGCGGCTCGCTGATCCAGCGGGCGGTCATGTACATCTCGCGGGTCAGCGGGCGCTCGTACATCATCGCGGCCGGGTTCTGGTTGGCCCGGTTGCGGCAGGCGAGCGCGACGTTGAAGAGGTGGTCGCGGGTGGCGCCGTATTCGTGCATGTAGCGGCGGGCCAGCATGCCGATCTCGTCGGCGGGGCGTAGCAGTCCGAAGGGGCGGGTCCACTGCCCCGGGGTGGGCAGCTGGACGCGGGTGTTCTTCCAGGGGCGCGGCCCCGAGCCGCGCTTGCGGGACCGCCAGGCGACGCCGACGCTCGCCTGGCCGGTGGCGATGGCGGCGGCCAGATGGGCCACCGTCGCGCAGGAACCCCCGCCGCCGAAGCCGACCTTGGAGAAGTGGGTGAGGTCCCCGGCGCCGATGGCCTTGGCTATCTCGACCTCGTCGGTCTCCTCCATGGTGTAGGAGGCGAGGGCGTCCACCTCCGAGGGGTCGATCCCGGCGTCGTCCAGTGCCGCGACGATCGCCCGGCAGGCCAGGGTCTTCTCGGATTCCGGGAGTTGTCGGGCGAACGGGGTCTGTCCGATGCCGGCTATCGCCGTCGCGTCCTTGAGGGTCGCCCCCATGGCCACCTCCGTGGTCGGTCGCCAGTACTGACAGCGGAGGAGGCTACCGCTAATCTGACGGACAGTCAGCTAGTGGCGTGCAGCTCTTCGGCGGGAGGCAGTGCGATGCGTGACGACCTCGATGCGCGGGCGGACCTGGAGTACGGCGCCATCCCCCGTCTGGTGCGCGCCGCCGCCCGGCGGTACGGCTCCCGGGAGGCCGTGGTCGAGGGCCGTACCCGGGTCTCGTACGCCGGCCTGGGCGAACGGGTCGAGCGGGCGGCCGCCGCCTGCATCGCCGCCGGGGTCACGCCCGGCGACCGGGTGGCCGTCTGGGCGCCCAACACCCTCGACTGGATCGTCTCCGCCCTCGGCGCCGTCACCGCGGGCGCCGTCCTCGTCCCCGTCAACACCCGCTTCAAGGGCACCGAGGCCGCCTACGTCCTGCGCCGCACCCGCGCCAAGCTCCTCTTCATCACCGGCACCTTCCTCGGCACGTCCTACGTCGCCGCCCTCCGCCGCGCCGCCCGGGACGGCACCGGCACCGGCCCGCTGCCCGGACTGCCGCGGCTGGAGAAGGTCGTGGTGCTCTCCGACGACGCCCCCGACGACTTCGTCACCTGGCGGGAATTCCTGGCCGGCGGCGCCGCGGTGCCCGCGGAGACCGTCCGCGACCGGGCCGACGCCCTGCGCCCCGACGCCCCCTCGGACATCATCTTCACCTCCGGCACCACCGGCCATCCCAAGGGCGCCGTGATCACCCATGCGCAGACCCTGCGCGCCTATGACGTCTGGAGCGAACTGGCCGGCCTCCAGGAGGGCGACCGCTACCTGATCATCAACCCGTTCTTCCACACCTTCGGCTACAAGGCCGGGATCATCGCCTGTCTGCTGCGCGGCGCGACGATGATCCCGCAGCCGGTCTTCAGCGTGGAGACCGCGCTCGCCAAGATCGCGGCCGAGCGGATCTCCGTACTGCCCGGCCCGCCCACCCTCCATCAGCAGCTCCTCGACCACCCCGCCCGCTCCCGGCACGACCTCTCCGCGCTGCGCCTGGTGGTCACCGGCGCCGCCGTGGTCCCCCTGGAGCTGGTCGAGCGGCTGCGCAGCGAGCTGAGGATCTCCACCGTGCTGACCGCGTACGGCCTGTCGGAGAGCTCGGGCGTGGTCACGATGTGCCGCCGCGGCGATCCGCCCGAGGTGATCGCCGCGACCTCGGGCCGGGCGCTGCCCGGCACCGAGGTCCGGGTCGTCGACGCCGCGGACCGCCCGGTGCCGCCCGGCGAGGCCGGCGAGGTACTGGTCCGCGGCTACCACGTGATGTCCGGCTACTTCGAGGACCCGGCCGGCACGGCCCGCGCGCTCACCCCCGACGGCTGGCTGCGCACCGGCGACGTGGGCGTGCTCGACGCGGAGGGCAACCTCCGGATCACCGACCGCATCAAGGACATGTTCATCGTCGGCGGCTTCAACGCCTATCCAGCGGAGATAGAGCAACTCCTCGGCCGCCACCCGGACATCGCCGACGTCGCCGTCATCGGCATACCCGATCCGCGGCTCGGCGAGGTGGGCAAGGCCTTCGCGGTCCGCCGGGCCGGCTCCCTGCTCACCGCCGACGACCTGATCGCCTGGTCCCGCCGCGAGATGGCCAACTACAAGGTCCCCCGGGAGGTCGCCTTCGTCGCCGCACTCCCGCGCAACGCCGGCGGCAAGATTCTCAAGACCCGGCTGCGGGAGGGCGCCCCGGGGCCCGCTCCCGCCTGACCGGGCGCCGCCCGCGCCTATGCCGCCGGCGGCGTCCAGCCGGGCCGGCGGCCGCTGAGCGCCACGACCTGGTCCAGCAGCGGCGCGTCCGCCGCCACCGCCACCGGCCGGCCGAACGGCCCGCGCTCCGGGCTCTCGGCCAGCGGCGCGAGCAGCGCATACGAGACCCCGAGACCGGCCGTGTCGGGCGCGTACTCCTGACCGGTGGCGCGCGCCAGGTCCCAGCCGTGCAGCACCAGCTCGTTGAGCGCGAACCGCCCCGCGACGGCCGCGGGCAGGGTCACCCCGCCCGCCTGGGTCTCGCCCTCCCAGGCCTCCGGGGCGTGCCAGGCCTCCGCCATCCCCCGCAGGTTCCGGTCCAGCTCCTCGCGCCAGCCGGGCGCCACATCGGGCACCTCCGCACCGGGGTTGACGCTGGTCATCGGCCCGAGGTTCTTGCGCGCCGCCTCCTGGAAGGCCGCGGACAGACCGACGAGATGGCCCAGCAGATGGCGCACCGCGTACGCCTCACACGGCGTGGGGTCATCGAGCTGCTCCTCGGCGGTCCGGGCCGCGAGCTGCGACACCAGTCGGGCCTGCGCCGCGAAGTCGATCGTCTCGGTCATCGTCCGGGTCCTTCCGTCCTGCCGGTACGTCCTGCCGGTACGTCCTGCCGGTACGTCCTGCCGGTACGTGCCGGGCCGCCACCGCTGCGGCCCGCCCACGCGGTGCCGTCCCCAGTGAAGACTCCACCGGCCCCCGGAACTCATCGCCACACCGCGACACGACCCCGGCCGGACGAACCCCCGGGACCCGGCCGGGCCCGTCAGGTCCGATCCGCCGGGCCGGTGCTAGGGCGTGTCCGCAAAGTCCCGTCGTCCGCCCGGAGGGCGGGGCTCGCGGCGTCTGGTGCGTGCGCTCGCAAGGCGGAGGGTCGTCCTCGTAG
>NZ_JBSFJF010000075.1:0-30699 GCF_053597915.1 Streptomyces sp. NPDC001219
GGCGCCGACCTCTCCACCGACCTCGACCCGGCGCTCGTCGCCGAGATCAACGCGGCGCTGCTGGAACACACTTCGCCCCGTGGACGGCCAGATATTCGCCGGCCAGCCAGGGGGCGAGGCCGGAGAGCAACTGGTCCAGCAGCTCCGGGTACGCGGCGGGCGTCCGGCCGGCGTGCGCCGCGGCGCGCATCTCCTCGGCGTGCGCCGGGTAAGAGCGGCCGAACACTTCCGCCGACTCGGTGAGATCACTCGTCCAGCCGCCCCAGCGCGGCATGACCAGCGTGAATCCGGTGCGGACAAGCCGGCGTGCCACACCCCGGGTCAGCCGGACGCGCTCGGCGTCCGTCGTGGCCGCCGCGGCCTTCGCGCGCAGACCGGGCAGGTCGTGGTGGAGGTCGCCGTTGGTCTCCCGGGCGAGGAGCGAGGTGGGGCGGTAGCGGGGCAGCCGCTCGGCGAGATCGGGACCGCTGAGCGGGGTGCACAGACAGGCCACGAACCATCCCAGGTCGTACCGCTCCGGCGCGCTCAGCAGGCGCGGCGCCCCGAACAGCAGGATGCCGACGCCGTTGACCTGGGGGAAGGCCGCGTCGAGCCGGTCCTCGACGGCGCGGGCGGCGGCCCGGTCGGCATCCGTGGGTCCGTCCCGCAGGGCGAGCAGCACATCGAGATCGGACACGCCGGGCACGGCGGTGCCGCGCGGAACGCTGCCGTAGAGGTAGCTGCTGTGCAGCCGGCCGGGGCCGAAGTGGTCGCCCAGCCGGGCGCCCAGCGCCGCCACCACGGGCGCGAACGGCGCGGACACGCGGTCCAGCGCCCCCTCCCGTAGAAAGCAGCCGTCCCGGTCCATCCCCGTGCCGTGGATCATGGCGTCACTATGGCGGGCGCGCCGGCGCTCCGGCGAGCCCTTTTACGGGCCGCGGGGCGGTGCGGGCCGCCTGTGGGCCCATGACGAAGGGCCCCGCCGGAGCGGGGCCCTTCCAGGCTGTCTGCGGGGGTCAGCGCGAGCGCTTGGCCAGCCGCTCGACGTCCAGCAGGATCACGGCGCGCGCCTCCAGGCGCAGCCAGCCGCGGCCCGCGAAGTCCGCCAGCGCCTTGTTGACCGTCTCACGGGAGGCGCCGACCAGCTGGGCCAGCTCTTCCTGCGTCAGGTCGTGGACGACGTGGATGCCCTCCTCGGACTGCACGCCGAAGCGGCGCGACAGGTCGAGCAGGGCGCGCGCCACGCGGCCCGGTACGTCCGAGAAGACCAGGTCGGACATCTGGTCGTTGGTCTTGCGCAGCCGGCGGGCGACCGCGCGCAGCAGCGCCGTGGCCACCTCGGGGCGGGCGTTCAGCCAGGGCTGGAGGTCTCCGTGGCCCAGGCCGAGGAGCTTGACCTCGGTGAGGGCGGAGGCCGTGGCCGTACGGGGGCCGGGGTCGAAGAGCGAGAGCTCACCGATCAGCTCTCCGGGGCCGAGGACGGCGAGCATGTTCTCCCGGCCGTCCGGGGAAGTGCGGTGCAGCTTCACCTTGCCCTCGGTGACCACATAGAGGCGGTCGCCGGGGTCCCCTTCGTGGAACAGGGCGTCGCCGCGGGCGAGCGTGACCTCTCCCATAGAGGCGCGCAGCTCGGCCGCCTGCTCGTCATCGAGCGCCGCGAAGAGCGGTGCGCGCCGCAGAACGTCGTCCACGAGATCTCTCCTTGTCGACATGCTCCGGGGGACTGTGGTCCCCATCATGCCGGAATGCAAAACAGTGCGATCAATCACAAGTTTGCCGGACCGGTGCCGCCCGCCATAAGGCAGGGGGCCGATTGGGGTCACGAATCATAGTGATCAAGCCGGATGTCAGTGGCTGGCCTTAGTCTGGCCGAGTGTCCAATACGCCGGTGGGAGCAGAGGACTGGGGGGCCGGAAGGGTGAGCGCAGGGCGTGATTCCGCTGTGGGCGAACAGTCGTCCGCCCGCCTCCCGATGTCGGATAAAAGTAACAAATCGCTCTCCGGGGTGGCGTCCCGCCGGAAGCCGCCCGCCCGGAGACCCGGCGCGTCGCGCCCCTCGGCGCAGGACACGACCGTGCAGACCTCCGCGAGGAAGACTCCGGCGGACAAGACCTCGGCAGGGAAGAAGGCCGCCCCGTGAACGCAACCCCCGAGAAGCCGGCGGCGGCCAGGAAGGCCGCGGCGAAGAAGGCCGTGACGAAGAAGGCGGCAGCCAGGAAGGCCGTCGCCACAACGGCCACCGCGGCCGCCGAGCAGGCCCCCGCCAAGAAAACGGCCGCGAAGAAGGCAGCCGCCGGGAAGGCCGCCCCGGCCAAGACGACCACGGCCAAGAAGGCCCCGGCCAAGAAGACCGCAAAGGCGGCGGACGCCGGGAAGGCGTCCGCCAAGAAGGCCGCCGCGCGCAAGCCCGAGTCCCGGGTCGCCATGGTGCGCCGCGCCCGCCGGATCAACCGCGAGCTGGCCGAGCTCTATCCGTACGCCCACCCCGAGCTGGACTTCACCAACTCCTTCGAGCTGCTGGTCGCCACGGTCCTGTCCGCGCAGACCACCGACCTGAGGGTCAACCAGACCACCCCGCGCCTCTTCGCGGTCTGCCCGACGCCCGAGGACATGGCCGCGATGCCCCCGGAGCGGCTGGAGGAGCTGATCCGGCCGACCGGCTTCTTCCGGGCCAAGACGAAGTCGCTGCTCGGCCTGTCGGCGGCGCTCCGTGACCGCTTCGGCGGCGAGGTCCCCGGCCGCCTGGAGGACCTCGTCACCCTCCCCGGCGTCGGCCGCAAGACCGCCAACGTGGTCCTGGGCAATGCCTTCGGCGTGCCGGGCATCACCGTCGACACCCACTTCGGCCGGCTGGCCCGCCGCTTCGGCTGGACCACAGCGGAGGACGCCGAGAAGGTCGAGGCGGACGTCGCCGGGATCTTCCCCAAGAGCGAGTGGACGATGCTCTCGCACCGGGTCGTTTTCCACGGCCGCCGCGTCTGCCACTCCCGCAAGCCCGCCTGCGGGGCCTGCGCCATCGCCCCGCTGTGCCCCGCGTACGGCGAGGGCGAGACGGACCCGGAGAAGGCCAGGAAGCTGCTGAAGTACGAGCTGGGCGGCCAGCCGGGGCAGCGGCTGAAGCCCCCGGCCGACTATCCGGGGCAGCCCGCGCCGCCGATGGCGCCCCCGGTGGCCGCGTCCTGACGCCCGCCGCCCAGAGGTGACCGACGATCGATGCCAGGCCTGAGGGGGCGCGGATGCGGAGTGCACGGGAGCAGCGGTACGGCAAGGAGGCGGATGCCGGCCGGGAGGCGGCGGTGACGGCCGAGGGCCTGCCCGAGTGGCTGGACCCGGTGGCCGAGGTGGCCGCCACCATCGAGCCGCCCCAGCTCAGCCGCTTTCTGCCGCCCGAGAGCGGGGGCCGGCAGTCCGCCGTGCTGATCCTCTTCGGCCACGGCAGCCGCGGCCCCGAGCTGCTCCTGATGGAGCGCGCCGGCACCCTGCGCTCACACGCCGGCCAGCCCTCCTTCCCCGGTGGCGCCCTCGATCCGGAGGACGGCGACCCGGAGGGCTCCGGTCCGGTGCGGGCCGCGCTGCGCGAGGCTCAGGAGGAGACCGGCCTCGACCCCTCCGGTGTGCAGGTCTTCGCCGTGCTGCCCCGGCTCTACATCCCCGTCAGCGGCTTCGTGGTGACGCCCGTCCTGGGCTGGTGGCGCCGGCCGAGCCCGGTCGGCGCGGTCGACCAGGCGGAGACCGCCCGGGTGTTCACGGTTCCCGTGGCGGATCTCACCAATCCCGCCCACCGTGTGACAACGCGCCATCCCAGTGGCCACATCGGGCCTGCCTTCCTTGTCGAGAACGCCCTGGTCTGGGGGTTTACCGCCGGAGTCATCGACCGCATCCTGCATTACGCCGGATGGGAGATTCCGTGGGACCGTGACAAGGCGGTCCCGCTCGACTGGCGCTCGTGAGACGGTGTCCGGCGTGAACGTCCTGGACATCTTGCTGCTGGTCGCGGCCGTGTGGTTCGCGATCATCGGCTATCGGCAAGGCTTTGTCGTCGGCATCCTGTCCGTGATCGGCTTCCTCGGGGGCGGTCTGATCGCGGTCTATCTGCTGCCCGTGATCTGGAACGAGATCACGGGGGACGCGACGCCCGGCAGCTTCGCGGCCATCGCGGCGGTCGCCATCGTGATCGTGTGCGCGTCCGTGGGCCAGGCGCTCACCACCCATCTGGGCAACAAGCTGCGCCTCCACATCACGTGGTCACCGGCGAGAGCGCTGGACGCGACCGGCGGCGCGCTGGTCAACGTCCTCGCGATGCTGCTGGTCGCCTGGCTGATCGGCTCGGCGCTGGCCGGGACGTCCCTGCCGACGCTCGGCAAGGAGGTCCGCAATTCCAAGGTGCTGCTCGGGGTGTCCCGGGTGATGCCCCAGCAGGCCGGCACCTGGTTCGCGGACTTCTCCTCGGTCCTCGCGCAGAACGGCTTCCCGCAGGTCTTCACGCCGTTCTCCAACGAACCGATCACCAACGTGCCGGCCCCCGATCCCCGGCTGGCCACCAGCCCGGTGGCGGCGCAGGCCAAGCGCAGCATCGTCAAGGTCGTCGGCACGGCTCCCAGTTGCGGCAAGGTCGTCGAGGGCAGCGGCTTCGTCTTCGGCCGGCACCGCGTGATGACCAACGCCCATGTCGTCGGCGGGGTGCGCGAGCCGACCGTCCAGGTGGGCGGCGAGGGCCGTACGTACGACGCCAAGGTCGTGCTCTTCGACTGGCGGCGCGATATCGCGGTCCTGGACGTGCCCTCGCTGAACGCCCCGGCGCTCCAGTTCACCGGCGCGGACGCGGACAGCGGCAACAGCGCCATCGTCGCCGGCTTCCCGGAGAACGGCGGCTACGACGTCCGCGCGGCCCGGGTCCGCGGCCGTGTCCAGGCCAACGGCGCGGACATCTACAAGCGCGGCACGGTCGGCCGCGATGTCTACTCCCTCTACGCCACGGTGCGTCAGGGCAACTCCGGCGGCCCGCTGCTCACCCCGCAGGGCAAGGTCTACGGCGTCGTCTTCGCCAAGTCGCGGGACGACTCACGCACCGGCTACGCGCTGACCGCCGACGAGGTCCGTGAGGACGTCATCAGGGGGCGTGCGGCCCAGCAGCAGGTCGACAGCCAGGGCTGCGCGATCTAAGGCCTGTCCGGCGGGTCACTGCCGGGCCCGGCGCCGGGGCGCGTGGAGAGGAGTCCCGCGCCCCAGTCGGCGGGGCGGGGGTTCAGGTACGGGGATGGCGTAGCCGCGCGCTCATCCAGCGCGCTCTGCGGCGCAGGATGCGCGGGATTCCCATCGGGTGCGTCGGGGCGGGGGAGGCGCCGGACCTGAGATCCGGGGTTCCCCTTTCCTGCGTACCCACTGCAGCGGCACTGCTGCGGCGGTTGCGTGCCACGTCACGGTAGTCGTGCGTCCAGCCCATACCCTCGACTCTGCCCGTGGCCCAAGGTCCGTAACCGCCTCGGGGACCGCCAATTGGCCTATGCGCCGGGCAATTGGCTGTTCGTCATACGCGCGTTCGAGGCCGGTGGAGAGAGGCTCCGCAGAGCGGTGCGGGGAGCCCGCTCAGCGGTCCCCGGGCGCCGGGACACGCCGGTGCGCGCGGCTGGTCCAATGGCCCGCCCCGAGGGCGTCGTGGTTCCCCGCCCTCCTCCGGGGCGGCGGCCCGTCACCGGTCCGGTTCCGGGTCCTTCAGCCAGCTGATCAGTTCCGTGGAGAACGCCACCGGGTCCTCCTCGTGCGGGAAGTGCCCCAGGCCGTCGAACAGCCGCCAGCGGTACGGCGCCTCGACGTACTCGCCGGAGCCGGCCGCGCTGCGGGTACGCATCACCGGGTCGAGCGAGCCGTGCAGATGCAGCGTCGGGACGCGTACGGGCATCTTCATCCGGCGGTTGAACTGGAGACCGTCGGGGCGGGCCATCGAGCGCACCATCCAGCGGTACGGCTCGATCGAGCAGTGCGCCGTCGAGGGGATACCCATCGCCCGCCGGTAGACCGCCAGCGCGTCGTCGTCCGGCAGCCGGGGGCCGGACCAGTCGCGGATCATCCGCCCCACCAGCGCCGCGTCGTCCGCGGTCAGCGCGCGCTCCGGCAGCCAGGGCCGCTGGAAGTTCCAGATGTGCGAACTCCGGGCGCTCTGCCGGACGTCGGACAGCATCGCCGAGCGCCAGCGCCGGGGATGCGGCATCGACGCCACGGCCAGCCGGCGCACCAGCTTGGGCCGCATCACCGCGGCCGTCCAGGCGAGATAGCCGCCCAGGTCGTGTCCGACGAGCGCGGCGTCCGCCTCTCCCAGGGACCTGATGACGCCGGTGATGTCCAGGGCGAGGTTCGCCGGGTCGTAGCCGCGCGGGGTGCGGTCGCTGCCGCCGACGCCGCGCAGATCCATGGCGACCGCGCGGAAGCCCGCGTCGGCGAGCGCCGGCATCTGGTGCCGCCAGGTCCACCAGAACTGCGGAAAGCCGTGCAGCAGCAGCACCAGCGGGCCGTCGCCCATCTCCGCGATGTGGAAGCGGGCGCCGTTGGCCGCGACGTCGCGGTGCGACACCTCTCTCCCGCCGGGGACGTCGATCCGCACGACCGAAGCGGTGCTGTCAGGGGCTGTCATACCGATGAGCGTGTCACAGACTCCAGGGCCGGGTGCTCCACGGGCGTCAGCCGCGGGTGCGGCTTGGCCTTCTGGAGTACGGCCGCGGTCTCCTTGGCGGAGTTGATGGACTTCTCCGGCTTCTTGATCTTCTTCATCTTGGCCATCGCGATGAGGGCCAGCAGTCCGGCGAGGACCAGGAAGGCGCCGCCCACGATCAGGAAGGACCAGGCGAGCCCGAGGCCGAGGTTGTGGATGCCGTACGCCGCCGCGAAGCTCAGCACCGGCAGCGCGAACAGCGCCAGCGCGCCGGCCACCATGAACGCGGCGCTGCCGATGCCCGCGCGCTTGGCGTCCTGCCGGAACTCCGCCTTGGCCAGCGCGATCTCGTCGTGCACCAGCGCGGACATTTCGGCCGTGGCCGTGGCCACCAGCTGTCCGAGGCTGCGGTCCGTGCTGTCGTGGACTGCGCTCATCGCCGTCTCCCTCTTCTCTTCACCCGGATGCAAAGCCTCTCAGATCATGCCGGACCATCGTCTCCGGCATGCGAGTCGGAGGCCACTTCGGCAAGCCGCCGGTGCTCGGCGGCCTTGGCCTCGTGGATCGCCGCCATTCGCAGGTGGTACTCCGGCTTGTCGAGTTCGTAGACGTCCGGGATGCCGTCCTGGTCCTCGTCGCGCTCCTCGTCCTCGCACAGCTTCCGGTACTTGGCGTTGCGGACCTTGAGGAGGATGCCGGCGAAGACGGCCGCCAGCAGCGAGCCGATCAGCACCGCCGCCTTGATCTCGTCGGCCAGCACCAGGTCCTCGGCGAAGGCGAGTTCGCCGATGAGCAGGGAGACGGTGAAGCCGATTCCGGCCAGGGCGGAGACGGCGAAGACATCCGGCCATCGCAGGTCGGGGTTGAGCTCGGCTCTGGTGAAGCGGGCGGTGCACCAGGTGCCGCCGAAGATGCCGAGCGCCTTGCCCACCACCAGGCCGAGCACGACGCCGAGCGTCTCCGGCCGGGTGAAGACCTCGTGGACCGCACCGCCGGATATGGACACCCCCGCGGAGAAGAGGGCGAACAGCGGCACGGCGAAGCCGGCCGAGAGCGGGCGGACCAGATGCTCGATGTGCTCGCCCGGGGACTGCTTCTCGCCGTCGCGCCGGGTGCAGCGCAGCATCAGGCCCATGGCGACGCCGGCGATGGTGGCGTGCACCCCGCTGTTCTCCATCAGACCCCAGATGACCAGGGCGAGCGGGACGTAGACGTACCAGCCGCGGACGCCCTTGCGCAGCAGCAGGTAGAAGATCACCAGGCCGGCGGCGGCGAGGCCCAGCGCCAGAAAGTCGATCTTCGAGGTGAAGAAGACCGCGATGATCAGGATGGCGAAGAGGTCGTCGACGACGGCGAGGGTGAGCAGGAAGGCGCGCAGCGCGGCGGGCAGGGACGTGCCGATGACGGCGAGGACGGCGAGCGCGAAGGCGATGTCGGTGGCGGTGGGGACCGCCCAGCCCTGCAGCGAGCCGCCGCCGATGCCGTTGACGGTGAAGTAGACGACCGCCGGCATCGCCATCCCGCAGAGCGCGGCGACCACGGGGAGTGCGGCGGCCTTGGGGTCGCGGAGTTCGCCGGCGACCAGTTCACGCTTGAGCTCGATACCGGCGACGAAGAAGAAGACCGCGAGCAGCCCGTTGGCGGCCCAGTGCTGGAGGGACAGGTCCAGGCCCAGCGCGGCCGGTCCGAGGTGGAAGCCGCGGACCGCCTCGTAGCTCCCGCCGAGGGTGTTTGCCCAGATCAGGGCGGCTACAGCGGCGGCGAGCAGGAGGACGCCGCCGACGGTTTCGGTGCGCAGCGCATCCGCGACGAAGTTCCGCTCGGGCAGCGGCATCCGTCCGAGGAAGGGGGCGCGGCGGTTCCTGGGGGCGCTCATGCGCCGACCTCGCTGCGCTCGGCGGGGCGGCGTGCGCGCAGCACACACTTCTCGATCGTCTGCTGGCTTGGCGCGCTCACTCGGTGACCTCCGGGTTTCGGCAGCTGTGTACGGCTGTTGCAGTTGCCGACCAGACTTCCCGGCGCACCCAGAGTTTCTTAGCGTGTCATTGACGCGTGTCCCACTGTACCGGGCGGGCGCGAGCGGCTATCCGGCCGTCTCACTTTACGGTCAATTCGGGCGCCGGGCCGCTGGGGCCGGGCGGCCGGGAGGACGGGCGCCGACGCGCCGGGACGCCGCGTCGCCGGAGGGGCGGGCCGCGGCCGGGGTGGCTTCGCGCCGTTGGCGGCCGCCGGCGGGCGAGGCCGCTGAGCAGGCGGAATGCCCGGCCACGGAAGGGGGCATCCGCCCGCGGAAAGGGGGCACCCGGCCGCTCCGGCCCGATGCCCCCTTGCGGTGCTCCGTCCCGCTCAGTCCTCGCTGGCCGCGCTCGGCAGCTTCGCCTGGATCAGGTCCATGACCGCGGAGTCGGTGAGGGTGGTGACATCACCGAGCGCGCGGTTCTCGGCGACATCGCGCAGCAGCCGCCGCATGATCTTGCCGGACCGGGTCTTGGGCAGCTCGGCGACCGGCATGATCCGCTTGGGCTTGGCGATCGGGCCGAGCTGCTGGGAGACATGCGCGCGCAGCTCCTCGACCAGGCCCTCGTCCTCCGCCGCGCCACCGCGCAGAATGACGAAGGCGCAGATGGCCTGGGTGGTCTGCGGGTCGGCGGCGCCGACGACCGCGGCCTCGGCCACCTTCGGATGCGAGACCAGCGCCGACTCGACCTCGGTGGTGGAGATGTTGTGGCCGGACACCAGCATCACGTCGTCCACCCGGCCGAGCAGCCAGATGTCGCCGTCGTCGTCCTTCTTGGCGCCGTCGCCGGCGAAGTACTTGCCCTCGAAGCGCGACCAGTACGTGTCGAGATAGCGCTGGTCGTCGCCCCAGATCGTGCGGAGCATGGCCGGCCAGGGCTCGGTCAGCACGAGGTAGCCGCCGGCACCGTCGGGGACCTCACGGGCGTCGTCGTCCACGACGGTCGCGGCGATACCGGGCAGCGCCACCTGGGCCGAGCCGGGCTTGGTCGCCGTGACGCCCGGCAGCGGGCTGAGCATCATCCCGCCGGTCTCGGTCTGCCACCAGGTGTCGACGATCGGAGTCGCGTCGGCCCCGATGTGCTTGCGGTACCACATCCATGCCTCGGGGTTGATGGGCTCGCCCACCGACCCGAGGACCCGCAGCGACGACAGGTCGAACTTCGCCGGGATGTCGTCGCCCCACTTCATGCAGGCGCGGATCGCGGTCGGCGCGGTGTAGAGGATCGTCACGCCGTACTTCTGCACGATCTCCCACCAGCGGCCCTGGTGCGGGCTGTCGGGCGTGCCCTCGTAGAGCACCTCGGTCGCGCCGTTGGAGAGCGGGCCGTAGGTGATGTACGAGTGGCCGGTCACCCAGCCGACGTCGGCGGTGCACCAGAAGACGTCGGTCTCCGGCTTGAGGTCGAAGACCGCGTGGTGGGTGTACGACACCTGGGTGAGGTAGCCGCCGGTGGTGTGCAGGATGCCCTTGGGCTTACCCGTCGTGCCGGACGTGTAGAGGATGAACAGCGGGTGCTCGGCGTCGAAGGCCTCGGGCGTGTGCTGGTCGCTCTGCCGGTCGACGATCTCGTGCCACCAGACGTCGCGGCCCTCGTGCCAGTCGACGTCCTCCTGGCCGGTGCGGCGCACGACGAGGACGCTGCGGACGTTCTCCGTGCCCGGCTTGGTCAGGGCGGCGTCGACGGCGGGCTTGAGGGCGGACGGCTTGCCGCGGCGGTAGCCGCCGTCGGCGGTGATCACCACGCGGGCGTCCGCGTCGTTGATCCGGGTCGCCAGGGCGTCCGCGGAGAAGCCGCCGAAGACGACCGAGTGCGGTGCGCCGAGGCGGGCGCAGGCCAGCATGGCGATGACCGCTTCCGGGATCATCGGCAGGTAGATGGCGACCCGGTCGCCGCTGCGCACACCCAGTTCGGTCAGCGCATGGGCGGCCTTGGAGACCTCACGCTGGAGCTCGGCGTAGGTGATCGCGCGGGTGTCGCCGGGCTCGCCCTCGAAGTGGATGGCGACCCGGTCGCCCAGGCCGTTCTCCACATGCCGGTCCACACAGTTGTAGGCGACATTGAGCTTGCCGTCGGCGAACCACTTCGCGAAGGGCGCGTTGGTCCAGTCGAGGGTCTGGGTGGGAGCGGTCTCCCAGGACAGCCGCCGGGCCTGCTCGGCCCAGAAGCCCAGCCGGTCCGCCGCGGCCTGTTCGTACGCGGCAGCCGTGACGTTGGCATGCGCGGCCAGATCGGCGGGCGGCTCGAACCGCCGCTCCTCCTTGAGCAGGTTGGCCAGGCTTTCGTTGCTCACAACATCTCCCATTCCCAGGGCGTCCGACGTGTCCCCAGGTCATAGCTCATCAGCCCGCGCCCGGCCCTGACAAGGGCTGTGGACAATTATTGGTTTAGACCTGTCAGTTCGGGGGTCGTGACAGGGCTGTTGAGGCGATGCCGTGCAGGTCAGACCGTAACCGGTGCCGGTTCGCCGCGCACCGCGCAGAACCGCCCAACGGCCTCGTCGAGCACATAGGTCTGGGCCTCGCCGACATGGAAGTACATGCCGTGCAGAGCGAGCGTTCCCTCGGCCACCCGGCGTGCCACACAGGGGTGCGCCCTGAGGTGGTCGAGCTGCTGCATGACGTTGACGAGCGCCAGCCGCTCCTGGTCGTCACTCACCGGCCGCCCGCTGAGAGCGACTTCGCCCCGCCCCCGCCGCCCGATGCGCTGCATACGGGCGAGGCTCGGCCGGCCGAGCCGCAGCCAGCGGGCGAGCGGGGTCGGCTCGGTGCCCTCCGGTGCGTCGGCCCCGAGCAGCGCTCCCATGGCGCCGCACCCGGAATGCCCGCACACGGTGATCGAGCCGACCCGCAGCACCTCCACCGCGTACTCGATCGCCGCTCCCACCGAGTCGCAGGAGGTGTCCGGGCCGGGCGGCGGCACCAGGTTGCCGACGTTGCGCACGGTGAACAGATCACCCGGCCCACTGGACGTGATCATGCTCGTGACCAGCCGGGAGTCCGCGCAGGTCAGAAAGAGCTGGGTGGGCCGCTGGCCCTCGCGCGCCAGCCGGGACAGCTCCTCGCGCACCAGCGGAGCCGTATGGCGCTGGAAGGCGGACACCCCGCCCAGAAGCTGGCTGCCGCTGCTCTCCCCGGCAGCCGCCGGGTCCGGGGCGGGCCGGGTGCAGTGGTGGTTGCGCCAGGGCGTCCACGGCCGGCAGGAGTGTCCACCGGCCTCCGCGGCGAGCGGCCGTCCCGAACGGCCGCCGAGCGTCACCTGGCCGCCGTGTGCCCGGTGGGTGCCCGACCAGGACTGCAGCGCCTCATAGGCGGCGTGATCCATGAACGAGCCGCACAGTTCGACGACGACGTCGGTGTGCGCGGGCACCTGCGCCAGCGCCCGGGTCAGCCGTGGCACCGCCAGAAACGTCAACTGCCCGCTGACCCGCACCCGGTGGCCGTCGGGCTCCTCGGTCACCGTGACGCGGGTGTGCGTCAGCCGGCGCAGTGCCAGGAAGACCGCGACCGCGATGCCGGTCCCCACGCCCTGGAGCACCCCGAACAGGACGACGCCGCCGAACGTGGCGGCGTACACCGGGAACTCACGGTGCCGCTGCACATGCCGGATGTGCGCGAAGCTCATCATCCGTACGCCGACGACCATCACCAGCGCGGCGAGCGCGGCCAGCGGAATCAGCTCCAGCGCCGTGGCCAGCAGGCCCGCGCACAACAGCACCCATACACCGTGCAGCACGGTGGCGCGGCGGGTGGCCGCACCGGCCCGCACATTCGCCGAGCCGCGGATCGCGCCCCCGGAGACCGGCAGTCCGCCCAGCAGCCCGGAGACGGTGTTGGCCACGCCCTGGCCGGCCAGCTCGCGGTTGAGCCGTAGGCGTCCCGTGGGGGCGTCGGGCCGTTCGGCTGCCAGCCGGTCCACGGCCACCGCCGACAGCAGCGACTCCATGCTGGCGACGAGGGTGACGGTCAGCACCGCCGCGGCCAGGGCCGGGAGGGAGGCGTCCGGGAGCGCGGGCAGCTCGGGCATCCGCCAGGACGGCAGCTCCACCCGCGCCACCTCCGTTCCCGCGCTGACGGCCGTCGCGGCGAGCACGGCGGCCAGCGGGGCGGGCAGCACCCGCGCCCACCGCCCGGCGCGGCCCGGCAGCCGTCCCCAGCCGAGGAGCACGGCGACGGTGACGGCGCCGATCAGCAGCGCGACGGCGTGCGGGTGCGCCAACTGGCCGGGCAGCGCGGCGGCGTTGTCGAGTGCCGAGCTGTCCGGACTCCCGCCGAGCACCACATGGAGCTGTCCCAGGGCGATGGTGGCCCCGATGCCGGCCAGCATGCCGTGCACGATCGCCGGGCTGATGGCCAGCGCCGCGCGGGCCACGCGCAGGGCGCCCAGGGCGAGTTGGGTGAGGCCGGCGAGCACCGTGATGGCGCATGTGGCGCGCCATCCGTAGCGCTGGACCAGATCGGCGGTGACCACCAGGAGGCCGGTCGCCGCGCCGCTCACCTGGAGCGGGGCGCCGCCGAGCAGGCCGGCGACGATCCCGCCGACGACCGCGGAGACCAGACCGGCCTGTAGTGGTGCGCCGGTGGCCAGCGCGAGGCCGAGGGACAGCGGGACGGCGAGCAGGAAGACGACGACCGAGGCGGAGAGGTCCCGGCGCGCGGCCCGGCCCTTCTCCGCACGGGAGCCGGGTTCCGGGGGTGTACGGGGCCCGGGAGCGGTTTCGGTGCGGTGCGGTGTGCGCGGCGGCTGCGGCGGCAACTTCTCGGTCTGCGGCATTCCCGTCTCCTCCGGGGCGACGCGGTCGCGCGGGGCGCGATCGTGGGGCGGCGGTGTACTGCGGCGGGACGTGAGTCGACCGGCGGTCCTCACCTTTGGGTGACGGTCCGGTGACTCTCAAGCATCGGTAAATGAACCGTAATGAGAGGTAAAGGGCAGGAGAAGTCTTTACGGTCATTCGCCGCAATCCATCCCTCTATCAGGTGAATGCGGCGCATTTCGCCTTGTGGTTCTCCGGCTCTTCGCCTGGCGTGTCCGGCACCGGCGGCGCTTCCGGCGGAGTGCCGGAGGGCGCTCACCGGCGCCGGGGCGGCCGGCCGATCTGTCGTGCTCCCGGGGCGTCGGACGGGCCGGCGCCCGGCATCAGGGGCGGGTGCCTCCGGCGGACCGGGCGCCAGAGGCACCCGCCCGTGTTCTCCCCCAGGTCAGGCGAGCTGTGGGGCGACCGCTCCCTCGGACAGCACGAAGGACGGGTCCACCTGGGCTGCGAGGTCGACCCCGGTCTTCGCATTGCCCCAGCTCTCCGCGTTCTTCAGGTGGAAGTGCACCATCTGCCGTGTGTACCGCTCCCAGTCGCGGCGCCCATAGGCGGCGTCGGCCGTGTGGTGCAGCGTCGCCAGGGCCTGCCGGTTGGCCTCCTCCAGGCGGTCGAAGCGGGCCGGGCGGCCCTTCTCCATGGCGCGCACCCAGTCGGAGTGGCCGACGGTGACCAGCAGGTCGTCGCCGGTCTCCTCCCGCAGGAACGCCAGGTCCTCCGGGCCCTGCACCTTGTTGCCCACGACCTTCAGGGGGACGCCGAAGTCCCGTGCGTACTCCTTGTACTGGCGGTAGACGGCGATGCCCTTACGGGTCGGCTCGGCGACCAGGAAGGTCATGTCGAAACGGGTGAACATCCCGGAGGCGAAGGAGTCGGAACCGGCCGTCATGTCGACGACGACGTACTCCTCGCGGCCGTCCACGAGGTGGTTCAGGCACAGCTCCACCGCGCCGACCTTGGAGTGGTAGCAGGCCACGCCGAGATCGGACTCGGTGAACGGTCCGGTCGCCATCAGCCGCACGGCGGAGCCGTCGAGGTCCACCGTCCGGACGCAGGCGTCGTAGACGGGGTTGGTCTCGCCGACCCTCAGGAGCCGCGAGCCCTCACCGGGCGGAGTGGTCTTGATCATCGATTCGGAGGACGGGATACGGGGGTTGCTGCCGCGCAAGTAGTCCTTGATCAGCGGTAGATGGGCACCCATCGCGGGGAGCCCGGCGGCCTCCGTCTCGTCGAGGCCGAGAGCGGGGCCCAGGTGCTGGTTGATGTCGGCGTCCACCGCGATCACGGGGACCCGGGAAGCGGCGAGGTGCCGGATGAACAGGGAGGACAGGGTGGTTTTGCCGCTGCCGCCCTTGCCTACGAAAGCGATCTTCATGTTCACCAAGGGTAATGTTGATCTCGCTCCGAGTGAGAGGGCTGCGTGAAGAAGACCACTCCTTCGAGGGGTCCGGCCTGGTGGTGCGTAGGGTCGTACCCATGGCTGGAATCTCCCGGGGGACGCCCCCCGAACCCCCGCAGGCGAGCAGCGACCCGCTCGTGACCCTGGCCTCGCTCCCGGGAGTCGCCGACTCCGTGGACTCCGTACGCAAGGGGGTCGACCGGGTCTACGGGCACCGGGTCATGCGGCGCCGCAGCAACGAGGTGACGTCCGAGGCGGCGCTGCGCGGAGCGCGCGGTTCCGCGGCGCTCTCGGGCGCCGACTGGGCGCTCGAAGAGGTCCGGCGCCGCACCGACTTCGGCGTCGAGGGCGAGCCGCGCACGGTCGGCGCGGCGCTGCGGCTGACCGCCGAGGCCGGGCAGCTGCTCAGCGTGTGGCGGCAGTCGCCGCTGCGGGTCCTGGCGCGGCTCCACCTGGTGGCGGCGTCAGGCAGCGGACAGGGCTCCGACGCGGCCGACGGGACGGTGGGCCGGCCCCGGCTGGGCACCGAGCCGGTGGACGAACCGCTCATCGAGCTGCCGCTGCCGGATGCCGACGAGGTCGCCGGGCGGCTGGACGGGCTGGCGCGGCTGCTCCTCGCGGGCAGCGAGGCGCCGGCGCTGGTGACCGCGGCGGTGGTGCACGGCGAGCTGCTCGCCCTGCGGCCGTTCGCCACGTGCAACGGGCTGGTCGCCCGGGCCGCGGAACGGATCGTGCTGGTCGGCAGCGGACTCGACCCGAAGTCGATCTGCCCCGCCGAGGTCGGGCACGCCGAACAGGGGCGCGCGGCGTATGTCGCGGCCCTGGAGGGCTACGTCTCGGGCACTCCGGAGGGCGTCGCCGCGTGGATTGCCCACTGCGGACGCGCGGTGGAACTCGGCGTACGGGAGAGCACCGCCGTCTGTGAGGCGCTGCAGCGCGGCGCGGCATAACGGGCGGCCGGGCGAAACCTTTTGGGCTACGCGCGGAGAATTCCGGAAGGTTTGCTTCATTCACCCTGAACAAAGGGTTGCGGCGGTACCAATCGGTGGTACCGCCGCTGGCATGTCCGCCGGGTTACCATGCGTGCTCGAATATGTGCCCATCAGGTCGGAATCTTCGTCCGGTTACCTGGTGCGGCTGGCCCGTAATCGACGGGTCGGCGTCGCGTGGGTGCCCAGCTTTCATGCATCGGTCCGTGGGCCACTTCCTGCGTAAAGGTGTTCCTCTCGGATGTCCTTGGTCTCGCGGGCCGTTAAGTCCTTTGTACTCCTTGGGCGAGGGAAGCGGAACCCCGGCTACCAGATCTTTGGGTCTGACTTCAAGCGCGGGCATTACGGGCGGGGCGACCACTCCGGCCAATAAGGCCGAGCTGCGGCTTCGCGGTTTTCCGCCGGCTCGCGTACCAGACCAGCGTCGCGGTGGCCATCGCCGCGCCGACCCCGGCCATGACGGCGAGCGCCGGCCGCGAGGGCATCGACAGCGCCGGCAGCCGCTGCTTGAGCGGGACCGGCCGGCTGAAGGAGAGAACCGGCCAGCCCCGCGCGACCGCCTCGCGGCGCAGCGCCCGGTCCGGATTGACCGCGAAGGGATGGCCGACCGCCGAGAGCATCGGGACGTCGGTGGCCGAGTCGCTGTAGGCGTAGCAGCGCTCGAGGTCGTATCCCTCGGACTCGGCGAGTTCCCGTACGGCCTCCTCCTTGGTCGGGCCGTAGGCGTAGTACTCCACCTCTCCGGTGAAACGGCCGTCCTCGCCGACGACCATACGGGTGGCCACCACCCGGTCCGCGCCCAGGAGTTCACCGATCGGTTCGACCACCTCGGCACCCGAGGTCGAGACGATCACGACGTCGCGGCCCGCGGCGTGATGCTCCTCGATGAGCGAGGCCGCCTCGTCATAGATGATCGGGTCGATCAGATCGTGCAGCGTCTCGGCGACGATCTCCCGCACCTGGGCCACGTCCCAGCCGCGGCACAGTGAGGAGAGATATTCCCGCATCCGCTCCATCTGGTCGTGGTCGGCGCCGCCCGCCAGGAACACGAACTGGGCGTACGCGGTGCGCAGTACGGCCCGCCGATTGATCAGGCCGCCTTGGTAGAACGACTTGCTGAAGGTCAGCGTGCTCGACTTAGCAATGACGGTCTTGTCCAAGTCGAAGAACGCGGCAGTACGGGGAGTCGAGTGAGGCACGGAGTGGTTTTCCACGGGGCGAGCATAGGCGCCCACCATTCGGCGTAAGGTGTGGCGCGTGGGTTTGCCTGAGAAGGCTCTCGGGTACACCATGGAAGTCACGGATCGTTCGCGACCGTGCTAACCCGGTCCGGCTCCTCCCCCCCCGAGTCGGCCGTGGGGACGACCCCCGCTCTCCCCCCCGGCGGGGGTCGTCGCATGTCCGGACGCATTTTCCGTCATCGGACACTGATCCACACTTCCCCGCGCCCACGCGGCGCCGGCGGACCCAGCCCTCCCGCGCCATTACGCAACGTAGTCATGGCGCTCCTCTGTGGAAGGCCTCTCGGGCCCGGAAGCGGCCCGTCGCCGGAATAGGTGACAGGGATATCCACAGCCACGGAGTTGTCCACAATTTCGCGTCAAGATCCACAAGATTTTCCCGATCGTTGCAGCGTAAAAGTCCGCGAGTTCGCGGGATGTGCGAGTCGCGTAGCGATAGGGGGACGGAACGTGGCCGGAATGACGCCATCGGAACGGCCGGTTCACACCGGCGAGGAGCGGGGCGCACCGCTGATCATCACCGAGGACGAAGGACTCCTCGACGATCTTCTGCGGCTGTGCGCGGCAGCCGGGGCGCTGCCCGAAGTGGCGCACGGCCTGCCCGCGCGCAGAGGGGACTGGGAAGCGCCGCCCCTGGTGATCGTCGGTGCCGACTGCGCGCCCCGTATGCGCGGCGCCGGACGCCGGGAGGGCGTCATCGTCACGGGGCGGGACGCCGACGATCCATCCGTCCTGCGGCTGGCCGTCGCCCTCGGAGCCGAGCGGGTGCTGGCGCTCCCCGACGGCGAACGCTGGCTGGCGGACCGGATCGCCGATGCGGTCGAGGGCGTCGGACCGCCTGCCCTGACGGTCGGCGTCATCGGCGGCTGCGGCGGTGCCGGAGCGAGCACCCTGGCCGGCGCGCTGGCCGTCACCGCGGCCCGCGCGGGACGGCGCACCCTGCTCGTCGACGGCGACCCGCTGGGCGGCGGTCTGGACGTCCTGCTGGGCGGCGAGAAGGAGAAGGGCCTGCGCTGGCCCGCCTTCGCCGAATCACGGGGCCGGGTGGCCTGCGGCGCCCTGGCCGAGTCACTGCCGCGGCTGCACGCGCTGCGCGTCCTCAGCTGGGACCGGGGTTCCGACGTCACCATCCCGCCCCCGGCCATGCGGGCGGTCATGGCCGCGGCGCGCCGACGAGGCGGCGTCGTGGTGGTGGACCTGCCGCGCCGGGTCGACGCGGCGGTGACGGAGGCCCTGGCCCAGGTGGACATGGGACTGCTGCTCGTCCCTTCGGAATTGCGCGCGGTCGCGGCGGCGCAGCGGGTGGCCGCCGGGGTGCAACAGGCGCTGGGTGATCTGCGCGTGGTGGCCAGAGGCGCTCCCGGCCGCCATGGGCACGGCCTGCCGCCGGACGAGATCGCCCGCCTCATGGAGCTGCCCCTGGCCGGTGAAGTGCCCTGGGAGGCGGGCCTGTTGGCCGACCTGTCGCGCGGGGCACCACCGGGGGCGCAGGTGCGCGGGCCGCTGGCGAGGTTCTGCATGGCCTTCTGGGAGCGGCTGACGGAGAGCGGGGGCGACGGGAACGGGCCGCCGTCCGGCGCGGGGCCAGGGTCAGGTGTCGCTGCGAGGGGGCCGGTGGCCGCCCGGGTGACCTCGCGTCCGGGCGGCCGGGGCGGAGGCCGGGTATGAGCCAGGGACAGGATCTGCTGGAGGGGGTGCGCCGGCGGCTCGCCGAGGCCGGCGCGGAGCCGACACCCGCCCGGGTGGCCGTGGCGCTGCGCGAACAGGGGCGGCTGCTGGGGGACGCCGAAGTGCTGGGCGTGGTGGCCGCCTTGCGGTCCGAGATGGTGGGCAGCGGGCCGCTCGAACCGCTCCTGGCCGCTCCCGACGTCACGGACGTCCTGGTCACCGCACCGGACGAGGTGTGGGTGGACCGCGGCGGCGGGCTGGAGCGCACGGACGTCCGCTTCCGGGACGCGGCGGAGGTCCGCAGACTCGCCCAGCGGCTGGCGGCGGTGGCCGGCCGGCGGCTGGACGACGCCCGGCCCTGGGTGGACGCCCGCCTGCCGGACGGTACCCGGCTGCATGCCGTGCTGCCCCCGGTGGCCGTCGCCGGGACCTGTCTGTCCCTGCGGGTGCTGCGGCCGCGGGCCTTCGGCCTCGCCGAACTGGTGGCGGCCGGCACGGTCCCGCCGGGCGGCGACCGGCTGCTCCGGGCGCTGCTGGCGGCCCGGCTGTCGTTCCTGATCAGCGGCGGTACGGGCTCCGGCAAGACCACTCTGCTCAGCACCCTGCTCGGCCTGGTCGGCCCCGCCGAGCGGATCGTCCTGGCCGAGGACTCGGCGGAGCTGCGGCCGGACCATCCCCATGTGGTGCGGCTGGAGACCCGGCCCGCCAACCAGGAGGGCGTCGGCCGGGTGACGCTCCGGGACCTCGTACGGCAGGCCCTGCGGATGCGTCCGGACCGGCTGGTGGTCGGCGAGGTGCGCGGAGCCGAGGTCACGGACCTGCTGGCCGCCCTGAACACGGGCCATGAGGGCGGCTGCGGCACGGTGCACGCCAACGCCGCGTGCGACGTCCCCGCGCGCCTGGAAGCCCTCGGTTCGACCGCGGGCCTCGACCGCGCCGCGCTGCACAGCCAACTGGCGGCCGCGCTCTCGGTCGTCCTGCATCTCGTACGCGACCGGACCGGGCGGCGCCGGGTCGCCGAACTCCATGTCCTGGAGCGGGACCGCGACGGCTTCGTGGTGACCGTACCGGCCGCCGTCTGGGGCCCGGCCGGCTTCCGGGAGGAGCGCGGCTGGGAGCGGCTGCGGCAGCTGTGCGAGCGGGGCGGGGGTGCGTCCCGATGAGTGTGGCCGGGGTGGCGCTGCTGGTCGCGGTGGTCTGCGCGGGCGCCGCCCTCCGGTCGGCCGGTGGCCGGCCGGAGGACGTACGGCGGCGCGCCCGGGCGCTGTTCGGCAGCCGCGGCGCGGCGGACCCGGCAGGAGGCCGGCGCGAGGAGGTGCGGAAGTGGTGCGCGGGGCGGCTGGTCGAGGGGGAAGCGGGGCGCCGCTGGAGCCTCGGCCGCTGGGGGGACGTCGGTCAGGAGGTCTGGTGTCTCCCGGTGGGGCTGGCACTGGCGGTGCTGGGCGAATCCGTGGTCCCGGTGATCGCTTCCGTGGTCGCCCTGTTCCTCGTCCGCCGGTGGCTGGTCACCCGAGGCGCGGGGCGGGTGCGGGACCGGCGGGCCACCGCGGTGATCGGGCTGTGCGCTGCCGTGGCGGGGGAACTGCGGGCCGGGCGGCAGCCCTCCCAGGCCCTGCTCGCCGTGGGGACGCCGGGCCTTGGACCTGCGGGCTCGGCGGTGCTGGCGGCCGCGCGGTACGGCGGGGACGTCCCCCAGGCGCTGCGTTCGGCAGCGCGGCAGCCCGGGGCCGCGGGGCTGACCGGTATGGCCGCGTGCTGGCAGGTGGCCGTGGAGGGCGGCGCGGGGCTGGCCTCGGGACTGGAGCGGATCGCGGCCGGGCTCAGGGCGCAGCGGGATCAGCGCGAGGAACTGCGCGCCCAGTTGGCGGGCCCCCGGGCCACCGCGCTGATGCTGGCGCTGCTGCCGGCCGCCGGGCTCCTGATGGGCAGCGCACTGGGCGCCGACCCCCTACGGGTGCTGCTGCACAGCCCCGCCGGGTGGGGCTGCCTGGTGGTCGGCGGGCTCCTGGAGTGGGGCGGGGTGGCATGGACGGCCCGGATCGTCACGGCCGCGGAAGGCACGTAGGGAGGGGATCGGTGTGAGCGCGGAAGTTGTCCACAGGGTGGGGATGGAGCTGGCCGCCATGACGGCGACGCTGTGCGCCGTGGCACTGGTGCGGGAGGCACGCCGCGGACGCGCCGTACGGCGACGGGCCTCGGCGGTCTGGGGCGCCGGACCGAACCGGCGCGGCAGGGACGGGGCGCGGACCGGAACGTCCGCCCGTGCCCGGTGGCGGAGGCGCGCCGCGACGGCGAGCGACGGCAGGCAGCGGAACGCCCGGCCGCGGGAGTGGGCCGGGCCCCTGGCGGCGGCCAGCCTCCTGGCCCTTCTCGTCGGCGGCATGACGGGCGTCCTGGTGGGACTCGCCGTGGGCTACGGGGTGCATCGCCGCCTGGTCCGCCACCGGGGCGTGGAGGCGGCGCGGTCGGCGGACGCGGAGGTACGGGCGGAGCTGGCACCGGCCGGCGATCTGCTGGCTGCCTGCCTCGCGGCCGGGGCGGGACCGCGGGAATCGGCCGAGGCGGTGGGCCGGTCGCTCGACGGGCCGGTCGCCGAACGGCTGCGCCAGGTGGCGGCGGAACTGCGCCTGGGCGGTGAACCAGCGGTCGTGTGGCCACGGTTGGCGTCCCTCCCCGGAGCCGAAGCGCTGGCGCGCTGTATGGAGCGCGCCGGCATATCCGGGGTGCCAGCCGTCGAGTCGGCATCCCGGATCGCCGCCGAACTCCGGTCGGAGCAGGCCCGGGTGGCGACCGCACAGGCCCGTCGGGCCGGGGTGCTGGTCACCCTGCCGCTCTCGGCGTGTTTTCTGCCGGCGTTCCTGACGCTCGGGGTGGCACCCGTGCTGATCGGGCTGGCGAGCGGCCTGCTGGGACACAACTGAGCGGCGGGCGGGGCGCGTTTGTGGGCTGGGTGGAGGTCGGGGAGAGGTCGGGTGGGGTGGCACGGGCAAGGGCTTGGCCGCACCGGACCGGACGCGGGTCGGGCCCAGACCAGGCCGCCCCCCCCCGGGCCTGCTGGCGAGACCGGTTCCCCGCCCGTGCCGGAACCGCTCAGTCAACACGCCAGAAGCCGACTCACCAGAAGGCCACCAAGCCCCGGCCGGCAGAAGCCGCACAGCAGCAGGCATCAACCAACAGGCCAAACCAACAGAACAACCAACAGAACAACCAACAGAGGCCACTCAACAGAACAACCAACAGAGGCCACTCAACAGAGGCCATTCATCAGGGCCCCGCCATCGGGGCCGTTCAAAGGGGGTTCGCATGTTTCGGAGTGGAAGGCTGCGGCGGTGGTGGGCGGAGCTGCGTGGCATCGGGGCGGACGACCGGGGGATGACCACGGCGGAGTACGCCGTCGGGACGCTCGCGGCGTGTGCGTTGGCCGCGGTGCTCTACAAGGTCGTGACGAGCGGACCGGTACAGGCGTTGCTGCGGTCGGCGCTCGAGAGGGCGATCAATGTCCAGTTCTGACTGTGCCGCCCCGGGTCCGCGGGCCCGGGGCACCCCGCGGACCCGCGACGCCGGATTCGTGACGGCGGAGACGGCCGTGGTCCTCCCCGTTCTGGTGGCGGTGGTGACGGCGCTCGTCTGGGGGCTGATGGCGGTCTGCGCCCGTATCGAGTGTGTGGACGCCGCACGGGCCGGGGCGCGTGCCGCGGCGCGGTCGGAACCACGGGCGGCGGTGATCTCGGCGGCCCGGGGCGCGGCGCCCCGGGGCGCGCGGATCGCCGTGGCACGCGAGGGCGGTCTGGTGCGGGTACGGGTCGCCGCCGGGCTGCCCGGGGTGGGGCGGATGACGGTGCGGGTCACGGGGGAGGCGGTGGCTCTTGCGGAGGAGACGGTACGGCGATGAGGGCTCGGCGACGGTCTGCACGGTCTTCGCCACGGCGGCGCTCTGCGCGGTCTTCGTGGCCCTGATCGGCGTGGGCCAGGCCGTCGCGGCGCGGCACCGGGCGGGTGGCGCCGCGGACCTGGCGGCCCTGGCCGCCGCGGATCATGCCCTGCGGGGCCGGGCCGTGGCCTGCGCGGCGGCCCGCCGGGTGGCGGCCGCGCAACACACCCGCCTGGTGCGCTGCGCGGTGACGGGGCAGGTTGCCGACGTCTCGGCCGAGGCGGGCAGCCGCCCGTTCACCTCCCTGGTACGTGCACGAGCCGGGCCACCGGAGCGCGGTGCCCCGGCTCAGGCCCGGACCGCTCCGGCCCCGGTCACCATGCTCCACGCCCAGCCCGCCCCGGCGCCTCCGCTACGCCCGCCCCGCCCACTACGCCCGCTGCTACGGCCCCTGTGGCACACCGCGCAGCAGCTCGCCCAGCAGCCGGATGGCGCCCCGCTTGTGGAGCGGGTCGTTGCCGTTGCCGCACTTGGGCGACTGGATGCAGGAAGGGCAGCCGGCCTCGCACTCGCAGGAGGCGATCGCCTCACGGGTGGCACCCAGCCACGCGGCGGCGGTGTGGAAGGCGCGCTCCGCGAATCCGGCGCCGCCCGGGTGTCCGTCGTAGACGAAGACGGTCGGCAGCAGGGTGTCCGGGTGGAGCGGCACGGAGACGCCGCCGATGTCCCAGCGGTCGCAGGTGGCGAAGAGCGGCAGCATGCCGATGGAGGCGTGTTCCGCGGCGTGCAGGGCGCCGCCCAGCTGCTCGGGATTGACCCGGGCGGCGTCGAGTTGGTCCTCGGTGACCGTCCACCACACCGCGCGGGTGCGCAGCGTACGGGGCGGCAGATCGAGCTTGGTCTCGCCCAGGACCTCGCCGGTGATCAGCTTGCGGCGCAGGAAGGAGACGACCTGGTTGGTGACCTCGACGGACCCGAAGCACAGCCGGGCGGCGCCCCAGGGGATCTCGGTGTCCGTGTCGAGGATGGAGATCGCGGTGGTGTCCCGGGCGGTCGTGGAATAGGGCGGGCTGGCCTCCTCGACGAGCGCCACGTCGTCGGCGAGGTCGAGCTGCCGCACGAGGTAGGTACGGCCCTGGTGGAGGTGGACCGCGCCGTCGTGGACCGTCATGTGCGCGGCGGCGGCGTCCACGGTGCCCAGCAGCCGTCCGGTACCGGTCTCCACGATCTGCACCGGCGAGCCGCCCTGCCCGCGGATGTCGGTGAGGTCGGCGGCGCGCTCACGGCGCGTCCAGTGCCAGGCCTTGGCGCGCCGGCGCAGCAGGCCCGCGGCCTCCAGCTGCGGCATCAGCCCGTCGGCCGCGGGCCCGAAGAGCGGGAAGTCGGAGGCGGTGAGCGGGATTTCCGCGGCGGCCGCGCACAGGTGCGGGGTGAGCACGTAGGGGTTGTCGGGGTCGAGGACGGTGGATTCGACGGGCTGGTCGAAGAGCGCCTCGGGGTGGTGCACGAGATAGGTGTCCAGCGGGTCGTCGCGGGCCACGAGCACGGCGAGCGCGCCCTGCCCGGAGCGGCCCGCCCGCCCGGCCTGCTGCCACAGGGACGCCCGGGTCCCCGGATAGCCGGCGATGACCACGGCGTCCAGACCGGACACGTCCACGCCCAGTTCGAGCGCGGTGGTGGCGGCCAGGCCGAGCAGTTCACCGCTGTGCAGGGCACGTTCCAGGGCGCGGCGTTCCTCGGGCAGATAGCCGCCCCGGTAGGCGGCGACCCGTCCGGGCAGCGAGCGGTCCACCTCCGCGAGCCGCTCCTGGGCGATGAGGGCGATGAGTTCGGCGCCGCGCCGGGAGCGGACGAAGGCGACGGTGCGTACGCCCTGGACGGCGAGGTCGGTGAGCAGATCCGCGGTCTCGGCGGTGGCGGTCCGGCGGACCGGGGCGCCCTGCTCGCCGTGGAGTTCGGTCAGCGGCGGCTCCCACAGCGCGAAGACCAACTCACCGCGCGGCGAGGTGTCCTCGGTGATTTCCACCACGGGCAGACCGGTCAGCCGGGTCGCGGCCTGCCCCGGCTCCGCGGCCGTGGCGGAGGCGAGCAGAAAGACCGGTTCGGAGCCGTAGCGGGCGCAGATACGGCGCAGCCGACGGACGACCTGCGCGACATGGGAGCCGAAGACGCCGCGGTAGCTGTGGCACTCGTCGATGACGACATAGCGCAGCGCCCGCAGGAAGGAGGACCAGCGGGGGTGCGACGGCAGGATGCCGCTGTGCAGCATGTCGGGGTTGGTCAGGACGTAGTTGCCGTACTGGCGGACCCACTCGCGCTCCTCGACGGGGGTGTCGCCGTCGTAGACCGCGGGCCGGACGGCCGGGCCCAGCGGGGCGGCCAGCTCCCGTACGGCGCGCCGCTGATCGGCTGCCAGCGCCTTCGTGGGGGCCAGATACAGGGCCGTGGCCCCTCTCCCGTTCGGGGCCTCGGAGCCGTCCAGGAGCGTGGAGAGCACCGGGGCGAGATAGGCCAGGGACTTCCCCGAGGCGGTGCCGGTGGCGACCACGACCGATTCGCCGCGCAGCGCGTGTTCGGATGTCCGTGCCTGGTGGGCCCAGGGACGCTCGATTCCGGCCGAGCGGATGGCGGCGATCACTTCCGGCCGGATCTGTTCCGGCCAGTCGGCATGGCTGCCGATGCGCGGGGGCAAGTGCTCCGTATGAGTGATGCGCGCAGCGCGGGTCGCGCCCCTGGTGAGACGTTCGAGAATCATGCCTGGGGACGTACGTGCGCCCGCATCCGGCGGGACTGGATTGGAGGCCATCGGCACCGAGTGTGTCACCGGAAGTGACGGACAATGCTTAAAGGGCGTCGTGCACGCCTACCGGTAAGTGATTGAATGCCATCGCGGCTGCCAGATCCGCCCCTACCTACGGTGGGGAGGCCCCAGGGGGGCGACCGCTCGATAGCAAGGTGCTGGAGGATCCGTGGACCTGTCCCTGTCGACCCGGACCGTTGGCGACCGTACGGTCGTCGAGGTCGGTGGCGAGATTGATGTATACACCGCGCCCAAGCTGCGGGAGCAGCTGGTCGAGCTTGTGAACGACGGAAGCTACCACCTCGTGGTGGACATGGAACGTGTCGACTTCCTGGACTCCACTGGGCTCGGCGTCCTGGTCGGTGGGCTCAAGCGAGTGCGTGCCCATGAGGGCTCGCTGCGCCTGGTCTGCAACCAGGAGCGCATTCTCAAGATCTTCCGTATCACCGGACTGACCAAGGTGTTCCCGATTCACACCTCGGTCGACGAAGCCGTCTCGGCGACTGACTGACGGTTTTGCCGGTCCCCCGCGCCAGCAGGCGCGGGGGGAGGAAGTAGTGGGGGGTACCGGACGGAGGTCCGGCCCCCTGCGTCGCACGCCCGCATCACTAGGGGGATGGCATGGCCACCGTCGAACTTCGCTTCAGCGCCCTTCCCGAGCATGTCCGCACCGCGCGTCTGGTCGCGGCCGCGGTGGCACGGCGCGCGGGGGTGGACGAGGCCGTCCTGGACGAGGTGCGGCTCGCCGTCGGTGAGGCGTGCAGCCGCGCCGTGGGCCTGCACGAGAGCCATGACATCAGCTCGCCCGTCCGGGTCCTGCTGATCGAGGACGAGAAGAAGTTCTCCATCGAGGTGGGCGACGGCGTGACCGGCGACTCCGGCACGGCGCGGGGCGCCGACGAGGCCGAGAGCGTCGCGGAGACCGACGCCGAGGGCGAGGACGAGATGGGCCTCGCCGTGATCAGCGGGCTGGTCGACGACGTCGAGGTGACCGCCGGCAAGGACGGCGGACTGATCCGCATGACCTGGCCCACCACGGCTGCCGCGGTCCTGCCGTAGGGCGTGCGACGGCCCCGTGAGCGGGGCGTCTCCGAGCCGGGCTGCCCGTAGTCGGCCACGCTCTCCGTAGGTGACCACACCCTGCCCTTCGTAGGTGGCGACGCCCTCCGTGGGTGACGCGGCACGAGCCGTCACGTCCTCGGGGTGCCGATCTACCCACAGTGGCTCTCAAGGGCCGTGACGGCGGTCGTAGCGGCCTCGCTCACCAGCGCGGCACCCTGCCCGGTCGCCCGGCCACGAGATCCCGGAGAGAGCGCCCTACGGCCCTCTGCCGGGCTCTGAGCCGGAGTGAGCGGCTCCCTTCCGTCGGGACGGGCCCGACACCGCGACGAGCCAAGCCCCGCGACGGCCTCGGCCCCGTGCCGACGCCGATCCCGCGCCCGCCGACCGTACGGACGCGGCACGGGCCCCGCATCGGCCATCTCCCGCGTCCCCCCCCGCTCCGTTCCCGTCGCATGCGTTGCGATCCGGACTCGATCTGACGGTTCTTCATCGGGTCGCGGGGAGCGGTGCGGGCGGGTGGGGCCACCCGTTCGGCCGTAGGTGGGCGGATCAATTCTCTCCGGTGTCACGCGTACCTCAATCGGCTCAGGCTCCGGGGCGGCGTCCTTGAGCAGCGGCGATCAGTCGGCGCTCCATTGGCGATCAGTAGGACATGGAGATCATCGGGCCGTGGTCAGCGAATTCGGCGCTTTCCTTCGTCCGGGCGAATTCCGTACCGCCCCGGCCTTTTGATCTTCGCTGTCACCGGCGAATTCCCTTTGACGCGTACTGTTTTGATCAACCGCGGCTCCCTACAATCCGTCCACATCTTGCTCAGGACGCCTGAGCGTGCTTCCGCGCGCCCATGTGCCAAACGTCAAGGAGGACGAATGGCGGGGCCTTACACCCCTCAGTTGCTTGACACCCCCACTTTTCTGGCCGGGCCGTCGCTTACGGCGGGCAATCGCGGCATCGTGCTGGTGATCGCCGTGGTCGCCCTGGCGGCACTGGCTGTCGCGGCGGTGCTGGTCCGCCAAGTGCTCGCGGCCGGTGAGGGAACCGACAGTATGAAGAAGATCGCGGCGGCGGTGCAGGAAGGCGCAAATGCCTACCTGGCGCGGCAGTTGCGGACCCTCGGGGTATTCGCCGTCGTGGTGTTCTTCCTGCTCATGCTGCTGCCTGCGGACAATTGGACGCAGCGGGCCGGACGCAGCGCCTTCTTCTTGATCGGCGCCGGATTCTCGGCGGCCACCGGCTATATCGGCATGTGGCTCGCCGTACGCAGCAATGTGCGCGTCGCGGCGGCCGCCCGGGAAGCCACTCCGGACGAGGGTGATCCCCGGGAAAGGGATCTCACGGCCGTCTCCCACAAGGCGATGAAGATCGCATTCCGTACCGGCGGCGTCGTCGGAATGTTCACCGTGGGGCTGGGGCTGCTCGGTGCCTCCTGCGTGGTGCTCGTGTACGCCGTCGACGCGCCCAAGGTGCTGGAGGGCTTCGGCCTCGGTGCCGCGCTGATCGCGATGTTCATGAGGGTCGGCGGCGGCATCTTCACCAAGGCCGCGGACGTCGGCGCCGACCTCGTCGGCAAGGTCGAGCAGGGCATCCCCGAGGACGACCCGCGCAACGCCGCGACCATCGCGGACAACGTGGGTGACAACGTCGGTGACTGCGCCGGTATGGCCGCCGACCTCTTCGAGTCGTACGCGGTGACCCTGGTCGCCGCGCTCATCCTGGGCATGGCCGCCTTCGGCGACGCCGGGCTCGCCTTCCCGCTGCTGGTCCCGGCCATCGGGGTGCTCACCGCGATGATCGGGATCTTCGTGGTCGCGCCCCGGCGCAGTGACCGCAGCGGCATGACGGCCATCAACCGCGGCTTCTTCATCTCCGCGGGCATCTCGCTGGTCCTGGTGGCCGTCGCCGTGTTCACCTACCTGCCGTCCAGCTACCAGGGCCTGAAGGGCGTCACCGACGTCGAGATCCTGAGCACCAGCGGCGACCCGCGGATGCTGGCGCTGGTGGCGGTCGCCATCGGCATCGTGCTGGCCGCGCTGATCCAGCAGCTGACCGGCTACTTCACCGAGACCACCCGGCGGCCCGTGCGGGACATCGGGAAGACCTCGCTGACCGGGCCGGCCACGGTCGTGCTCTCCGGTATCTCGATCGGCCTGGAATCGGCGGTCTACTCGGCGGTGCTGATCGGGCTGGCCGTCTACGGCGCGTTCCTGCTGGGCGGTGCCTCCATCATGCTGGCGCTGTTCGCGGTGGCACTGGCCGGCACCGGCCTGCTGACCACCGTCGGCGTGATCGTGGCGATGGACACCTTCGGCCCGGTCTCCGACAACGCGCAGGGCATCGCCGAGATGTCCGGCGATGTCACCGGTGACGGCGCGCAGGTGCTGACCGACCTGGACGCGGTCGGCAACACCACCAAGGCCATCACCAAGGGCATCGCCATCGCGACGGCCGTACTGGCCGCGGCCGCGCTCTTCGGCTCGTACCGGGACGCGATCGCCACCGCCGTACGGGACGTCGGCAACGCCGCCACCGGTATGGGGCTCAGCCTGGACATCTCGCAGCCCAACAACCTGGTCGGGCTGATCCTCGGCGCCTCGGTCGTCTTCCTGTTCTCCGGGCTGGCGATCAACGCGGTCTCGCGGTCGGCGGGCGCGGTGGTCTTCGAGGTGCGCCGGCAGTTCCGGGAGCACCCCGGGATCATGGACTACAGCGAGAAGCCCGAATACGGGCGGGTCGTGGACATCTGCACCAAGGACGCCCTGCGTGAGCTGGCCACCCCCGGGCTGCTGGCCGTGCTCACCCCGATCGCGGTCGGCTTCTCGCTCGGTGTCGGCGCGCTCGGCTCGTTCCTGGCGGGTGCGATCGGCACCGGCACGCTGATGGCGGTCTTCCTCGCCAACTCCGGTGGCGCGTGGGACAACGCCAAGAAGCTGGTCGAGGACGGACACCACGGCGGCAAGGGCAGCGAGGCGCATGCCGCGACGGTCATCGGTGACACCGTCGGTGACCCGTTCAAGGACACCGCCGGTCCGGCGATCAACCCGCTGCTGAAGGTCATGAACCTGGTGGCGCTGCTGATCGCGCCCGCTGTGGTCAAGTTCTCATACGGCGAGGACAAGAGCACGGGCGTCCGTCTCGTGGTCGCGTTGCTGGCGATCGCCGTCATCGTCGGTTCCGTCTACGTCTCCAAGCGGCGCGGAATCGCCGTGGGTGACGAAGACAACTCCGAGGATTCGGAAAGCATCGCCAAGTCGGCCAAGACGGTGGTGGCCTCCTAGCCGGAAAGGACCACCGGAAGGGCCCGCGGACCGCTCAACTGGGCGGGTGGACGGCGTACTTTGCAGGCGCCGGCCACCCGCCTTCCGCGTGCCCGGGTGGCCCTGCGGTCCTTGGTGCAAATGGCTGCAATGAGGGCAGGGCGGGATGCCCGACCGGTGGCCCAGGCCCTTTCGACGTGTATGTTCCGGGGCCGAGAGCCATGGAAGGGACCAATCCGGTGAACAAGAAGCTTGTGGCTGCACTGTCCGGCGGTGCCGCACTGGTACTCGCGCTGACCGGTTGCAGCGACGACAGCAGCAAGAAGCTCAATGACTGGGCGAAGAGTTTCTGCGACCCTGCGCAGGCTCACTTCAAGCAGATCCAGGACGCCAACGGCGCCATGCAGACCGCCGACAACGGAAGCACGGACTCCAAGAAGGTCCAGCAGACGGACTCCGCCGCCTTCCAGAAGATTTCCAGCGCCTACGCCTCGCTGGCCAAGTCCCTGGAGAAGGCCGGGCCTCCGCCGACCGACGAGGGCAAGCAGGCCCAGCAGAACGCCGTCAAGGAGCTCAACTCGCTGTCCAAGGGCTACGCGGACCTCCAGAAGCAGGTCGACGGCCTGGACACCTCGGACAAGCTCAAGTTCGCGGACGGGCTGCGCGACCTCTCCAACGGCATCAACAAGCTCAACAAGCAGAGCGAGGCCGCCTTCAAGAACCTGGAGGCCGGTGACGTCGGCACGGCGATGGCCGCCCAGAAGGGCTGCCAGAGCCCGGCCGCCTCCGGTTCCCCGGCGCCCACGCAGTCCAAGAAGTCCTAGGACCTGTCGTCAAACTCCCACCTGCCCCGCGGCGCCTGGCGCGCACGCTCGCTGCGTTGTCGGGTTCGCCCCGATACACCCAGTATCGGGGCGACCCTCCGCCTTGCGATCGCACGCACCAAGATAGGAATAGCACAC
>NZ_JBSFJF010000076.1:0-29944 GCF_053597915.1 Streptomyces sp. NPDC001219
CACCCCAGACCATTCATCTGGACCAAGACCGCCGACGAGATCCTCGACAAAGTCGCGGCCTACTGCCACCGAATCTCTGACTCAGGTCACTAGGAGCTGCCCGGCCTGATCCGCCGGACGGCCCTCAGGTCCTCTCCGGCCCCGACCCGCCCGACGGACCCTGACCCGCGGGCCCGTCCAACGGCCCGTCGTCCGACCGCAGTTCGAGCTCGAAGAGGGTGTCCTCGCCGAGCAGGGCGCGCCGCAGCGGCGGGCGCAGCGCCTCCCGCATCACCGATGTGCCGGGAAACCGCAGGCCGGGGATGCCGTCGCCGAGCAGGACCGGGGCGACGGTGACATACAGCCGGTGCAGCGCCCGTTCCCGCAGGAAGCGCGACACGGTGACCCCGCCCCCCTCGATCAGCACCCGGCCCAGCCCGCGCCGCGCCAGCGCCGCCAGCAGGCGTTCCGGGGCGAACGCCGCCTCGTCCGGCAGCGCCAGGACCTCGACCCCGGTGCCCGGTGCCGTGGGGGTGACCTCAGGTCCCACCACCCACAGGGTCGGCGCGGCGCCGTCCGTGAACACGCCGTGCTCCCGCGGCACCCGGCCCCGCGGATCGAGCACCACCCGCACCGGATTGTCGCCCGCACAGGCGCGGACGGTCAGCCGCGGATCGTCGGCCACCGCCGTTCCGGCCCCGACCAGGACCGCATCGGACAGGGCGCGCAGCCGGTGCAGATGGCAGCGGTCCTCCGGGCCGGTGACATAGTCGGCGTCGCCGGTACGGGTCGCGATGAAGCCGTCCAGGCTCTGCCCGAGCTGGGCGAACGCCACCCGGGGGCCGGCCAGACAGAGCGGCAGATAGCGGTCGGCGAGTTCCACCGCCTCCGGTGTGGCGGGCCGTCCCCAGCGCAGTCCGCCGTCCCCGTCCGCCACCATCCCGGCGGCGCGGGCGTCGTCCACCGTACGGACCCGCCGCAGCCGGTCCCAGGCGGCTGCCGCGTCGAGTACCTCAGTCATCGGCTTCCGTCCGGTCGTCGAACAGTGCGGCATATTCCCCGAATGCGTCGGCCAGCCCGGCCAGCAATTCCCGTCCCTTCCGGGCGGACGCCCGCGACGGCCGCCCGATGACTCCGGATTCGGTATAGGCCGACATGCCGAGCGTCAGCAGGTGCTTCCGGTCATCGGCGATGCAATCCGCCGATTCATAGCCTTCCTTGACCAATTCGGGATGGGCGTACAGCAGAATGGACGTCTCGACCTCTCCGGCATGCATATCGGTGTGCGACGGCGTCTCCACCCCGGCCCGGGTGCGCGCCGCGTCCCAGTCGGCCGATCCGGGGAACAGTGCCATCCGCACACCGTGCCCGGCGGATTCCTGAACGACATTGCGCAGGACGTAATTTCCGCCGTGTCCGTTGACGAGAATCAGGGTGTCGATACCGGACCTGCGGAGCGAATCGGCGATGTCCGTGACGACCGCGTGCAGGGTGCGCGCCGAAATGCTGACGGTCCCCGGCCAGTCGGCGTGCTCCTGCGAACAGGACACCGTCAGCGGCGGCAGCACCTGAACCGGCCGGCCGGCCGCCACCTCCCGGGCGATGGTGCAGGCGATGACGGTGTCGGTGGTCAACGGCAGGAAGGCGCCGTGCTGTTCGAAGCTGCCGACGGGTAGCACGGCCAGCGTCGGCCGCCGTGCCCGTATGTCCTCCGTGGTGTCCGCCGGCAGCGGTCCCGGCGCCGGGGTCGGGTGTCCCGATGAGGTCATGGGAGGCTGCGGCCTTTCGTCGCCGACTCGCGGAGTCGTGGTTGTCACGGCATCAGTTGTCACGGCGTCGCAGCATACTTGTTGTCATTATGAGCGAGTTCTGCCGATCATTTAGCCGCCCGGGTACGATCGCGCCATGATGGACCCCGACGACTCTGCCGGTGCCGACCTCCGTGTCGCAATCGATGATGCCCTCGGCCAAAAGCCGGGCGTGGAACAGGTGGTGACGGCCAGGCTGCCCACGACCTACGGCGAATTTCTCGCTGTCGGCTATCTGGACCGCCGTAGCGGTATCGAGCAAGTGGCTCTGGTCCACGGTGATGTGGTGGTGCCGGAGCCGGTGCTGACCCGGGTGCATTCGGAATGCCTGACCGGTGATGCCTTCGCGTCCACCCACTGTGAATGCGGCGACCAATTGTCCGAGGCGCTGCGCGCGATCGTGGCGGCCGGGCGCGGCATTCTGGTCTATCTCCAGGGCCACGAGGGCCGTGGTATCGGACTGCTGGCCAAGCTCCGGGCGATGAAGCTGCAGGAGGGCGGGCTGGACACGGTCGAGGCGAACATCGCGCTCGGGCTGCCGGTCGATGCCCGTGACTACGGCGTCGCGGCGGAGATCCTCCAGGACCTCGGTGTCCGGTCGGTGCGGCTGATGTCGAACAACCCGCGCAAGTGCGAGGCGCTGCTGCGGCACGGTATCGCCGTCGCCGAACAGGTTCCGCTGCTGATGCCGCCCCGTGCGGAGAACATCCGTTACCTCCGCGCCAAACGGGAGCGCCTCGACCACGACCTGCCGCACCTGGACGGCATCCACGGTCTGACCTGAGACGGGGGCACCCGCACCGCACACCACGAGGGAAGGCCCGCGACACGGGGTCGCGGGCCCTCCCTCGGTGACTGTCCGGCCGGCGGATCAGGAGACGGCGGGCGCCGCCTCGGCCGTGGTGGCCTCCTCCTGCCGCGCCGGTACGACGCGCTCCGCGAGGTGGCCGAAGACCAGCCCGAAGGCGGCCCACAGCACCAGTTGGATGGCGAGCGCCGACATCCGGAACTGCCAGAGCAGCGTGCCGGGGAAGCCCGCCGGCACGTTGTCGTAGCCCGGCAGGAACGCGTAGGCGAGGCCGATGGCGACCACGAACGCGGCACCGGCCACGACCGTGGCGTTCCAGTTGCCCAGCTTCGGGGCCAGCCTGCGGCCGAGGAGCGTGGCGGCGACGGCCAGCAGGATGCCGAGCAGCATCATCAGGAAGAACAGGGCGGTGCGGGTGCCGATGGTGTCGGGGTCCCCGACGGCCGGGGGATTGGCCGGGTACTTCAGGAACGGCACGAGGTAGACGACCAGCAGCGCGGCGCCGGAGAGCAGCGCCGCCGTGGTGCGGGCACCGAACCGGCCGATCCGCCCCAGGGCGAAGCAGAAGACCAGTGCGGCGATCCCGCCGAGCGCCACGCCGTAGATCAGTACGCCGGTCGCCAGCCCCGCCGTGGACTGCACACCGCGGCTGACGACCTCCATCCCGTGTTCGTGGCTGTGCGCGTCCTCGAAGGCGATGGCGGCGTCCACCTTCGGTTCACCCAGCAGGTAGGCGACGACGAGGGCCAGGAGACCGGCGGCCAGACCGGCGAGCATCCCGCGCACCAGGAGATTTCTGATGGTGACGGAGTTCATGGGTGCGGAGTCCGATCAGTGGCAGGGGAAGCCGAGAAGGTGGCGCCCGTCGTGGACCCACTCGTGGACCTCCGTGCCCGAGAGCAGCGAGGTGGCACCCTGCTCGGCGCCGATGAAGTACAGCAGCACCAGCATCAGGACGCCGACGAACAGCGCCCACGGTGCGATGGCCTTGAGGGGGATCGGAGCCGGGGTGACGGCGCCGGCGGCCGGGGGTGCGATGGTCTGAGCCATGGCAGGACCTCCTGTGCGGGGGAACTCGCGTCCCTGTTCGTTGGAGTGCGTGACAACATGCCGGGTCTGGCTCGCCCGGTCCCGGCCCTCTGGGCTGGTCAAAACCGGACATACAGTGGCGCGACCGCGCCGGGATCTCACCGGCTTCCGTCATGTCGTCGTCAATATCATCGGGAAGGTACCGCGAACCGACCCCCCGGCCAAGACCACGAAGGGGGCGGAAAGGCGCAGGAGAGGGCGCGCCCTCCGGACAACTCCCTTGTGCGGATGTCGGGTTGCCGTCCGCCGCAGAGCGAGAGAAGAGGACATGACAACTCGGGTGATGTTGGTCTCACCGGCGGCGGGGGACGCCCAGCGCGCGGTGCGCTTCGACGACGACGGTCCGCTGAGCGAGGCCGGGCTGCGCCGTGTCCGGTCCGCCGCCGACGCCGGGGAGCTGCCGGCCGCCGGCCGGGCCTTCGCCTCGCCCTCCGTCCGGTGCCGCCGCACGGCCGAGGAGCTGGGACTGTCGGCGCAGCCCCTGGGGGAGCTGGCGGGCTGTGCGATGGGTGACTGGCGCGGGCGGACGCTGGACGAGGTCGCCGGTGGCGAGCCGGTCGCGGTGTCCGCCTGGCTCGCGGACCCGGACTTCGCCGGGCACGGCGGGGAGTCGCTGCGGCAGCTGTGCGACCGGATCGCGGACTGGCTGGCGCGGGCGGCGGCGGAGGCGGGCCGGGTGCTGGCCGTCGTCGAACCGGATGTCGTGCGCGCCGCGGCGGTGTGCGCCCTGCGGGTCCCTCTGGACGCGTTCTGGCGGCTGGACGTCCCGCCGCTGACAGTGACCGAGCTGAGCGGCCGGGGCGGGCGCTGGAATCTGGGACTGGGGCGGGAGCTGGGCCGCAGGTGAGGGCGGTGCGACGGGAGAACTTTAAAATTCAGCCGCCTCTCATCTACACATAAAGGCGACATAAGCGCAGAATAAAGATGCGCGGCCCGATGCCACGCGAAACGGCCGGTTTGCGAACGAAGGAGGCGAGTCGCATGGCCGACGTCTCACACCACAGGGGAGATCTCGCAGGTCACCCCGATGCTTCTGAGATGCAGGTCCGGTATGAGCGGGTACTCGGCGGGCGTGATGTGGTCCTCGTCGACGGGCCGGTGCTCCTGGTCGGCCTGTATTGCGCCGTCTCCCCATGGATTCTCCACTTCTTCGCCGCGCAGCCGGCGCTCATGGTGCACAACCTCATCCTCGGTCTCGCCATCGCCCTGATGGCGGTCGGATTCACCGTGGCTCCCGACCGGATGTACGGCCTGAGCGGTGCGATGTGCGCGATCGGCGTGTGGATGATCATCTCGCCGTGGATCGTCGGCAGCTCCCCGGACGCCGGCGTCATCTGGAACAACATCATCATCGGTGCGCTGACCTTCCTGCTCGGCGCCATGTGTGTCGCCGCGGCCTCGAAGAGCCGCCGCGGCACCTGACCGCGCTCTCCACGGGGGCGTGAAAAAGCCGCCGGCCGCTTGCCTCTGACGGGGCAGGTGACCGGCGGCGGTGCGTGGGGCGTGGTGCGTGTACGGCTCGGCCCTGTGGGCCCTACCGGCGCCGGTCGCGGCCGTTCACGGACAGCTGTCCCAGCAGCCCGGCCAGCACCAGCCCGGTCCCGAGGAGCAGGCCGTGCGCCAGCGCGACACCGGCGGCCAGACTGCCCGCCGCGACGGCCGGTGCCAGCCAGGCGAAGCGGTGGGGCGGGAAGGGCCGGGCCGGGAGGGCTGAGGGCGGACGGGGGCGGGGGCGGCGGGCGGCGCCGTGCCGGAACAGCTCGGTGAGCTCGCCGAAGGCGCGGTCGTCATGCGGGGACAGAGGCGTCCCTCCTCTCCCGGTCGTACGGGCGGCCGCGCCGTGGAGGCAGGGCGACGGTGCAGGGGCGTTGCTCCGGTGATCGCGCGAGGTCAGGGTGTTCCGAGCGAGGCGTCAAAGGGGCAGTGCCGCCTGCGTAGTTGTGCCCTGCCGCGCTGTGCCCGTAACGCGGGGAACGGAGAGTGCGGCAGAGAGGTGCCGCATCGTGCCGGACACGGGGCGGCCCTGTGCCGGACAGGAAGAGGCCGCGTGCCGGACACGAAGCCGCCCTCCCCGCGTTCCCTCGGCGCCCGGCACCGCTCCGGCGTCCCGGAGGCGGCCCCGGTGTGGCGCGGCGGCAGCGCGCCCGTCGGCGGGAACCCGCACGCATGCGGCAACCCGGTGAATTGGGATAATCGGTGACATGGGTCTTTCCGACTGTGGCCCGCCGCCCCGGAGAGGTAGCGCCCCGTGACCGCTGTACCCGTGGATGATCACGAAGACTTCGCCGACGCCGACCGTGGCTTCATCGCCGCGCTCGACCCGCCCCAGGTCACGGCGGACGACGGCCGGGTGATCTGGGACGCGGAGGCCTATGGCTTCCTGGCCGGGAACTGCCCCGACACCGCGAACGAGAGCCTCTGGCGGCAGGGCCGGCTGGTGAGCCGGCACGGCCTGTACGAGGTCACCGACGGCATCTACCAGGCCCGTGGTCTGGACCTCTCCCATATGACGCTGGTCGAGGGCGACCACGGCGTCGTCGTCATCGACCCGCTGCTCTCCACAGAGACCGCCGCCGCGGCCCTGGAGCTCTACCGCAAGTACCGCGGCGACCGGCCCGTCACCGGCCTGATCTACACCCACTCGCACCGCGCGCACTTCGGCGGGGGACGCGGGGTGCTGCCGTCCGGCCACCACCCCGTACCGGTGCTCGCCCCGGCCGGCTTCCTGGCGCACGCGGTCGGCGACGGGGTGCACGCCCGTACGGCGCTGGCCCGGCGGGCTGTCTACATGTACGGGTCGGAGCTGCCCAAGGGGCCCGACGGCCAGATCGGCTGCGGTCTGGGCGCCGCCCGCTCCACCGGCACCACGAGCCTCATCCCGCCGACCGTCGACATCACCCGCACCGGCCAGGAGGAGATCGTCGACGGCGTCCGCCTCGTCTTCCAGCTCACTCCCGGCACCGAGGCACCCGCGGAGATGAACTTCTGCTTCCCGGCGCACCAGGCCCTCTGCCTCGCCGAGAACGCCACCCACACCCTGCACGGCATCCTGACACTGCGCGGCGGCGCCGTCCGCGACGCCCGTGCCTGGTCCCGTCACCTGGGCGAGGCACTCGCCCTCTTCGGCGACGAGACCGAGGTGGCCTTCGCCTCCCACCACTGGCCGACCTGGGGCCGGGACCGCGTCCGTACCCTGCTGGCCAACCAGCGCGATCTGTACGCCTACCTGCACGACCAGACCGTCCGGCTGCTCAACGAGGGGCTCACCGGCGCCGAGATCGCCGAGGAGCTGCGGCTGCCCCCGGACCTGGAACGCATCTGGGCCCACCACGGCTACTACGGCTCGCTCAGCGACAACGTCAAAGCGGTCTACCAGCGTTACCTGGGCTGGTTCGACGGCAACCCCGCCCATCTGTGGGAGCATCCGCCGGCCGAGCAGGCCCGTCGCTATGTCGACATCCTGGGCGGCGTCGAGGCGACCGTGGACGAGGGCAAGCGGTACGCCGCCGACGGCGATCCGCGGTTCGCCGCCACCCTCCTCAACCACGCCGTGTTCGCCGCCCCGCACAACCTCCGCGCCCGCCGCGAACTGGCCCTCGTCTACGAACAGCTGGGCCACGGCGCCGAGAACGCCACCTGGCGCAACGTCTACCTCACCGGCGCCATGGAACTGCGCGGCAGCCTCGCCGAGGCGACGCCGGACACCCTGCACCCCGACCTCGCGGGGGCGCTGACCGTCGACCAGCTCCTCGACTCGCTCGCCCTCCGCGTCGACGGCCCCCGGGCCTGGTCGACCGCGCTCACCCTCGACCTCTACCTCCCCGACGAGGACCGCACCTGGCAGCTGACGCTCTCCCACGGGGCCCTCACCCACGTCAGCGCGCCCGGCGTCCCCGCACCGTCAGGGGAACGCACCCCGGACCTCACCCTCACCCTGACCAAGCCCCAGCTCCTCGGCCTGCTCACCGGCCAGGGGCCGGGGGACGCCGTACAGAACGGTGAGTCGGGCGCACTCCACCAGCTCCTGGGCCTGCTCGGCACGCCGCACCCCACCTTCCCCGTCGTCACGCCCTGACCGCGCACCCGCCGCCCGGCCGGCGGACGTCAACCTCGCGCCCCGGCCCGCTGCCTCTCACCGGGCCGCCGGACGCCCCGGCTGGGGCAAACTGGCCCGGTGGCGAGCAACATTCCCGAGGAGTCGACCAGCTTCGTCGGCCGGCAGGCCGAACTGCGGCGGATCGACGACGAGTTGACGGAACACCGGCTGATCACGCTGACCGGCCCCGGCGGCGTGGGCAAGACCCGGATCGCGATGCGGGCCGCGCGGGCGGCGGCGGCCCGGTTTCCCGACGGCGTCTGCTGGGCCGATCTGTGGCCCCTCCAGGGGGACGGACTGCTGGTGGCGAGCGTCTGCGACGCCGTCGGCCTGGCCGACCACACGGCGCGGACCCCGGTGGCAGCGCTCTGCGAATGGCTCGCCGACAAACGGCTGCTGCTGGTGCTGGACTCCTGCGAACACCTCGTGGACGCCTGCCGCGACCTCCTCGGAGATCTGCTGACCGCGGCCCCCGCCGTGACCGTGCTGGTCACCAGCCGGCAGCCGCTGGACATCGTCGGCGAGTGGACCACCGAGATCGGCCCGCTGCCGTACACCGGCGCCAACGACGCACTGGCCCTGTTCACCCAGCGGGCCGGCACCGCGGCCCCCGGCCTGCGGCTCACCACCCCGCTCAACGCACACGCCGCCGCCGTCATCTGCCGCCGCCTCGAAGGCATCCCGCTGGCCCTGGAACTGGCCGGCGCCCAGCTGGCGCACAGCTCCGTCGAGCGGATCGCCGAGCGGCTCACCTCCCGGCTGGACACCCTCGAACCCGCCGACGGACCGGTACGGCTGCCCCGGCACCGGACGCTGCGCTGCGCCATCGGCTGGAGCCACGAGCTGTGCGCACCGCTGGAACGGCTGCTGTGGGCCCGGCTGTCCGTCTTCCGCGGCACCTTCGACGAGGAGTCCGCCGGCGCCGTGTGCGCCGGGGGACCGCTCACCCCGCCACGGGTGCGCAGCACACTGGCCGCACTGGCCGCCAAGTCGGTGCTCACCCGCGAGGGCACCCGCTTCCGCATGCTCGACACCCTGCGTGAGTACGGCCGGATGTGGCTGGCCGAACTCAACGAGGTGACCGCCCTCGCCGACCGGCACGCCGCGCACTTCGCCGACTTCGGCCGCCGCGCCGAGCTGGGCTGGCTGGGCCCCGAACAGGTCAGCTGGTACCGCCGGGTCGCCGACGCCCATGTCGACCTGTGCACCGCGCTCGACCACCTCCTGGTCACCGCCCCGGAACGGGCCCAGGAACTCAGCGCCTCGATCGGCCTCTTCTGGAGCTGCTGCGGCCATCTGCACGAGGCCCGCAACTACGTGGCCCGCGCCCTCGCCGCCCACACCAGCCCGAGCCCGGCCCGCACCCGGGCACTGTGGGCGCTCGGCGTCGCCGTCCTGCTCCAGGGCGATCTGGCACTGGCCGACGCCCTCGGCGGGGAGTGCGCCCGCGCGGCACGGGGGTCCGAGGACGCGGAGGCGGTGCTGGCGGCCGGCTACCTCATCGGCCTCACCCATCTGATCGCCGGCCGCCCGATGTCCGCGCGCACCGTCGCCGAACAGGTGCTGGGCCCACCGCCGTACGACCCCTTCGACTCGCCCGGACGGCTGCGCTGCCAGCTCGTCCAGATCTTCGCGCTCACCGGCCTGGGGGAGCTGGGCCGGGCCCGGGAGGCGGCGACCGCGCTGCGCCGCGGCTGTGTGGAGCGCGGCGAATACTGGACCCGCTCCTACACCGACTACCAGCTCTCCCTGATCTCTCTCTTCCAGGGCCGCCCCGAGGAGTCCGCCGACCACGCCCGCGCGATGCTCGCGGCCAAGCAGGGCATCGGCGACAAGTTCGGGATCGCGCTCGGCCTGGACCTGCTCGCGGCCGCGGTCGCCGCCCAGGGCGACGGTGCCGCGGCGGCCCGCGTCTACGGCAGCGGCCAGGCCCTCTGGCGCACCGTCGGCCATCCGCAGCGCGGCACCCCGGAACTGCGCGCGGTCCGCGAGGAGTGCGAGCAGCGGGCCCGCGCGGCGATCGGCGACGCGGCCTACGCGGAACACTTCCGCCGGGCCAGCGAGGAACGCCCCGGGACCTCGCTCGCCCGGATTCTGGCGGGCGACCTGTGAGCGGCGGCCCCTCCCCGGCTCAGGGTGAGGGGTCGCCCGCCAGCGTGTACAGCAGCTCGTAGGCCGTGGTGATCATGTTGCAGCTGCGGCCGCGCCGGGTGGCCAGCGCCACCAGCCCGGTGTGCGACGCCGGGTGGTAGCCGAGGAACGCCTGCTGGCCGAAGGTCGCCCCGACATGGAAGAGCAGCGGCCCGCGCGCGGCGGGGTGCTGATACCACGTCAGGGTATGGGTGTCGCGCTTCCGCCAGCCGCGGCGCAGCAGCGGCACCTGGACGTCACGCAGTGGCCCGGCCAGCGGTGTGTCGTCGGGGGAGAGGTGTGCCTCAAGGTAGGTGAGCAGATCACCCGGGGTGGCGCGGACCGACCCGGCGGCGATGAACGCTCCCATGTCGGCGCTGCGCACCGGCGTCACCCCGTTCGTCCGGTGCCCGATGGCGTCGGTGCCGGTGGTGCCGGGCCCCAGGGTCGTGTCGGTGAGGGCGAGGGGCTTGAGCACCCGCTCGGTGAGCAGGGCAGGATAGCCGGCGCCCGCGGCACCGGACACGGCCGGGCCGAGCAGGGCCAGCCCGAAGTTGGAGTAGCGCCAGTGGGTGCCCGGCTCGTGCCGCGGCCGGGTCCGCGCGAAGGTGCGCAGCAGACGCTCCGTGTCGTAGCCGGCATAGCCGTTGGCGTACGGGTGGACCAGCGCGCCCACGATGAGATCGGTGGGGATGCGCGGCAGCCCGGAGGTGTGGGTGGCCAGATGCCGCAGGGTGATCCGGCGGGAGGCCGGATGCGGCAGCGGCAGCTCCGGCAGACGGGCGGTGAGCGGATCGTCCAGGGACAGCACCCCGGACCGGGCCAGCTCGGCGAGCAGCAGCACGGTGAAGGTCTTGGACAGCGACCCCAGTTCGTAGCGCAGCGCATGACGGGGGGTGGGCGGCGCCATGGCCGAACCGCCGGTCATCACGGTCCGCCGGCCGTTCCGGGTGACGGCCAGCACGATGTCCGGGGCGTCGATCAGGGTGACCGCGTCCGCGAGACGGTCGGCGAGCGCGGGGCCGGGGCGGTCGGGGCTCATCCGACGGCGGACAGGGCCCGGGAGGTGGCCATCGCGGAGGCGAACGCGGCGACCAGGGTGGGGTGGTGGACCAGGTCGAAGACCCGCGCCGGGTCGCCCTCCGGCATCCGGCGCTGGATGGGCATCGCCCCGGTGGACGACTGCGCGGCCGCGTACCGCTCCCACATCTCCGCGTCCAGGGCCGGGCGCGGCAGACAGGCGTCGACGACGAGGAGTTCCCCGAGCAGGTCCCAGTGTTCGAGATCCGCCCAGTCCTCCGTCCAGGCGGGCAGATACCGCGTCAGGTACTCGGCGATGGCCGTCGGGACGTGCTCGGGGTGCTCGCCCCAGTTGGTGAGGTGGAAGACGGTGTGGGTGAGGTCGTAGGCGATGTGCAGCTGCACCGTCCACGGCTCGGGCAGCTGCCCCAGCCAGGTGCGCGCCACCGCCTGGTCGAAGTCGCTGCTGGGCGGCAGGCCGAGCTTGCGTTCCGCGTTGAGCACCCCGAGCCGCCGGTTGGGCATCATCTCCAGCGCCGTCCAGGTGGTGGTGTGCCGGCACACCTCCAGCGCGGACTCCAGCCCCGGGTGACGGTGGCCCAGTTCGTGGAAGGTCGCATAGACCTCCAGCGGCACCGGGGAGAGCGGCTCGTCGTGCTGCAGCCGGGCCAGGACGTTCCCGCCGTCCAGCAGCTCCCGCCAGGCGAAGTCCAGCAGCTTCCCGGCCCGCTCCTTCTGCCGGGAGCCGGCCACGCCCTCCCGGAACAGCACATGCATGTTGAGCGCCAGCTCCCCGATGGGCTTGAGCCGTTCGACGACCTTGCTGTTGCCGGCGAAGTCCTCGGGGGTCAGCCGGAAGTGCTCACGGTGGTCGTCGAGCCAGGTCAGGGCCCGGTCGCCGACGCCGTGCAGCAGGGCGGGGGATGCGGCCGTCACGGTCACGGGGCAGTCTCGCTTTCGCAGGGCGTCCGCCCGGCCGCCCCCGCCGCGTTCCCGGCCGGGACACCGGCCTCGGCCTCGTCGGAGGCGATACGGGCGAGGGTGGCGGCGAACGCGGTCACCAGGGTGGAGTGGTAGCAGGCCGTGAACGCCTCGGCCCGGTCGCCGGTGGACGGTGCCGCGCCGATCTCGGGCACGCTGCCGTCGGCGGCCTGGGCGCCGGCCAGCCGCTGCCAGGCCGTCGCATCGTAGGGAGCCGCGGGCAGACAGGCCGTCACGGCCAGCAACTCGCCCACCAGGTCCCACAGTTGTTCCTCCAGCCAGTTCTCCAGCCAGGAGGGGACCCACAGCCGCAGGTAGTCGGCGAGTTCGGGGGCGAGCCGCTGCCGGTTGCGCCCCCAGTCGGTGAGGTGGAAGACGTCATGGGTGATGCCGTACGCCGCCTTGCGGTCCAGCGCCCAGGGCTCCGGCAGCCGGCCGAGCCCGGTCAGCGCGAGCACGGCACCGAAGTCGGCGTGCCGGCGCAGCCCGGTCCGCCGCTCCGCGTTGAGCACCCCGAGCGTCCGGGTGTGGTCCTCGCGGGCCACCCGCCAGCCGCGCAGCCGTGTCATCAGCCCGACCAGCGCATCGGCCTCCGGATGGCGCAGCCCGGCCTGGGCGAAGACGCCGTAGAGCTCCACCGGATAGGTGGCGAACGGCTCCCCGCGGATCAGCTCGGCGAACAGCTCCCCGTCACGGGTCTCGTTCCAGGCGAACGCGAAAAGACCGCGGGCCGTCTGCCGGATGTCGTCCCGCGGGTGCAGCGTCCCGATCAGCTGGGTCAGTTCGGCCAGCTCACCGAGGGGTTTCAGGGTCAGATTGGGATCGGCGTCCGTGGTCACGTTCGGGGGCAGCCGGAAGAAGGGACGCGCCTCGTCCAGCCACCCCAGGCTGTCGCGGACCATCCGGTCCAACAGCCCGGGGTCGCCCCGGCCGACGGTCACCAACCCCGTCCGTAGAAGCGCTGGGCGGCGGCGACATGCAGCGTCACCCGTGGATCACCGCCACCCATCTGGCGGACGAACGCCAGCCCGCTGTCGAGCCCCAGGGTCTGCGGGACCTCGGGCAGCCGGGCCAGCCAGCGGCCCAGACCAGCCGCCTGCAGCCAGTCCCGGCGGCGCACCGCCCGGACGAAGCCGCGCGCCAGATCGTCGGTGCGGGTGGCCAGCTGCTCGGTGAGACCGGGCGCCAGCCCGGGCAGTGCGAGCGCGGCGAGCTGGGACACCCGATGAGAGAGCCTGGGCCAGGGGTCGTGATCGACCCAGCCGGCGGCGGCCTCGGGAGGCGGCGGCCAGTGCTGTGCGCCTCCGGGCAGAAACGCGTGCGAGGCCTCGACCAGGCCCCGGTAGCTCCACACCGAGACCTCCGAGGCGTCCGCTCCCGGCGGATAGGCCGCGAGCGCCTGCCGGACCACCGCTTCGTCGTCCGCCCCGACGGGAGCGCCGAGGCGCTCCATCGCGTACGGCGCGAGTGCGTCGGCACCGAGTACCCGGACGGCGGCCGGGGTCAGTGCGTCACTCTGCCGCAGAACGCCGGACAACGCATAAGGGTCGCCCTCACCCCGCAGGGCGAGGGCGACCCCGGTTGCGGCATCGGCGATCACAGCGCTCAGCGGGACTGCTCCCTGCGTCTGTTCAGCCAACGCTTTCCCCTTCAGCCTCAGCGGACGTCAGTCTTGGGCCGGGGGGTGGGGGGCGAGATCAGAAGCAGCGCGGCCAGCAGCAGCGCACCTCCGCACTCACGCGTATCGCGGAAAACACCGTCGGCCTCGGCGGGCTCAAGCAGTCCCTCGACCTCGGCGGCCAGGGCAGCCGTCTCGACCGGCGCTGTGCGATCCGTAACCATGCGATCAACTCCTTCTACGAATGGGATACCAGATTCACATCGGCATAATTCGGGCGCAAGGGGAGAAAAGGCGCAAATCGTAGTCTTTCGGGTTGGTGTGATGGGCGTTCAGCGGGCTTGCCGCCCCTCAACTCCCGTGCATGACCGACGAGATGGCGATACCTCGAACGCGGCAGCCGGGCGTATCGGGCGAGGGCGCCAAGGGTGAGGAAGGCCCGCTGATGGCGGATCGGACTGCTCTGTTCGGATGCATCCGCCCGACACGGACGGCCCCCTGGAAGCGGCCGGGGAGCCCTTACCGCGCCCGCCCTCCCGCCTGTCATTCCACGCCCGCCGCCCGGCATCCGACGTTCTCCCCGGTGTGGTGCGGCGCCGCCTCCCCCGCACGGGTGACCCGGTCGCGCCGCACGAGGGATGCGGACGGCCCCGGGCGGCGGCGAGGTTGAGAGCGCGCGGGGCGGACCCACTGCCCTCGTGCGTCTGGCGCCTCGCGGCCGTCAACTTCAACGCCCCGCTGCTGGAACACGACGCGACGGCCCCGGCCGGCCCGGAGATGTTCGACGGCCAGTGGTGGTACGTCGTCGGGCTCGGCGTCGTCAGCGAGGCGCCGGCGTTCCTGGCGGTCGGGCCGGTCGCCCCGTGGGGCGAGGTGGCCCACGCTGGACACCCGGTCTGCGCGGGCGCCGGGTTCGCTGACGGGTACGGGCCCGGGGTGAGGACCGGTACGGGGCGCGGGCGGTACCGGAGCGCGTCGGCCGCTGCCCTAGAGTGCGGGGGTGCCGACGTACAGCATTGGTCAGGCAGCGGGGCTGCTGGGTGTGAGTTCGGAGACGGTCCGCCGCTGGGCCGATGGCGGTCAGCTGCGGATGGAGCGGGACGGCGCGGGAAACCGTGTGCTCGACGGGGTGAGCCTGGCGGCCTTCGCCAAGGAGCGCGCCGCGGGCCTGCATCCGGTGCCGGGGGAGGTGCTGACCTCCGTACGGAACGCGTTCGCGGGGATCGTCACCCGGGTGACCCTCGACGAGGTGATCGCCCAGGTCGAGATCCAGTCCGGACCGCACCGGGTGGTCTCCGTCGTCAGCCGGGAGGCGGTCGAGGAACTGGGCATCGAGGTCGGGATGACCGCGACCGCCCGGGTGAAGTCCACCCATGTGCACATCGACCTGCCGGACGACGGGCGCTGAGCCGCCGACCGGACGCCGCCCGGGCCGGCCCGGTACCACGGTGCGCCGCTCAGCGGCAGAGCAGCGCCGCCTGCAGGTCCAGCTTGTGTTCGAGCCGGGACAGGTCGCGGCCGGTGAGCGACTCGATGCGCTGGATGCGGTAGTGCACCGAGTTCACGTGCAGCTTCAGCGCCGCGGCCGTCCGCGCCCAGGACCCGTGATGCGCGAGGAAGGCCTCCAGCGTCTCCACGAGCATCCGGTGCGAGCCGCCGCCGTGCGCCAGCGGCCCCAGCACGCGGCTGCTGAAGGCCGTACGGACCTCCGCGGGAACCCCGGCGAGCAGCGCACCCAGGGTGCTGAGGTCCTCGACGGCAGTCACCCGGGCCCCGTCCGGGGACGTGGCGCGGGCCGCCGCCAGCGCGTAACGCGCCTGGCGCAGCGCGGAGTTGAGGTCTTCCGGGGCGCGCACCGGGGCGCTGATCCCGGCGTGCAGCAGTGTCTGCTGACAGGGGGCGGAGAGCGTGGGCCACAGCTCGGCGGATGACCGCTGCCGCTCGGCGTCCGGGTCCGTACGGACGAGGGCGACCGCCTCACCACCCGGGAGCCGCCCGGCCACGGACGGCTCACCGGTGGTGGGGCGCAGCGCCGTCACCGGCGCACTCTCCGCCGGGCCCGGTTCCTCGCCGACCGTCGTGGCGACCACCACCCGGTACGGACCGGAGACGGGCAGCCCGCAGGCGCGCAGCGCTTCTTGGAGCGCCGCGCCCCCGGCCGTTCCGGACGCGACGAGCGCCACCAACGCGTCGGCTGCCCGCTCGCCCTCCGGCCGTCCGTCGGTGTCCGGCCGTGGCGCGCCGACGCGCTCCGGCGGTCCGTTGTTACCGGTCCGGAGCCTGTCGGGCGGGAGGAGTTCGTGGACGTGCATGTGCGGGCTCCTTGGGCGGCTGCCGGACACGGACCCGGCATCTCACATTCACCAGGCTAATGCGAGTGTCCACATGGTAAATGCCAGATGATCAGGACCATAGTCCTCTTGGTTGATCGACCAGATCCCGCGCCCCGGCCGGGACGATTCCGACAAGCGCGGCCCCCTCCCCGCTGCCCCTCGCCGTTCCCGAGATGCTGCCCTCATGGCGTCTCTGCGCTCACACCAGCGAGGCAAGAGAGCATGCAAGGGTGGTATCCGTGGTTCGGGGGCGGGCCCGTCGGGCATCATGCGGACGCAGTCCTCGCGTGGATCGCCTCAAGGAGGTCTCGGATGAGCCGGCCCGGCCCACCGCCCCGCAGCACCGCCGTACGCCCGGCTTCCGGGAGCGCCGTCCCCCGTGTCCACCGGCGCTTTCTGATCCGTGGTCAGCTGCGCCGTCCGCTCGCGCTGACCGTCGCGGACCTGCGGGAGCGGTGGCCGCGGCAGCGGGCCGAGGTGGTCTTCGACTGCGCCACGAACGGGCCGCAGCACCACACCTTCGAGGGGCCGCTGCTGCGCGAGGTCATCGATGCGGCGGGCCCCGCCTTCGACGCCCGGCGGCGCAAGGACCGCTCCCGCTATCTGCTGGCCGTCACGGGCGCGGACGGGCATCACGCGGTGCTGTCCTGGGCGGAGCTGGACGCGGACTTCGGCGATGCGCCGGTCCTGCTGGCCACGGCCATGGACGGGCGCGCGCTCGACGAGGCGGGCAGCCAGCTGGTGGTGCCCTCCGACCGCTGCGGTGCGCGCTACGTCAGTGCCCTGACCGGCATCTGGTTCGGGACCTGTGCCCTGCCCGAGCTGGTCCCGGCCGATGCGGTGGACCGGTTCTGATCCGCCGTGGGTCCAGGGGCGGAGGGCGCGGGCCTCAGGAGGCGGCGAGGGCGATCTCGGTGGACTTGATCAGTGCGGTGACCTCGGAACCGGCCGCCAGGCCCAGGTCCCCGACCGCCTCCCGGGTGATCGCCGCGGTCAGCTCACCGCCCGCGACGGCCACCTTGACGCCCGCCATCGCGCCGCCGGTGGCCACCTCGGTGACCGTGCCGGGGAGTCGGTTGCGGATGCTGAGGCCCTCGACCGTGCCGGTGGCGAGCGCCACTTCGGTGGACTTGACCAGCGTGTGCACCGCGGACCCCGCCTCGATACCCAGCTCCCGTACCGCCTCCCGGGTGATCGCGGCGGTGATCTCCTGGCCGCCGGCCAGCCGGACCTTGACGGTCGCCATGACCTCGCCGGGGGTGACGGAGGTGACGGTGCCGGGAATCCGGTTACGGATGCTCAGGTTCATGGACGTGCCTCACCGGGGGAGGGGAAACGCGAGGAGGGGGGCGGGGGATGTCGCATATCTCCCGCTGTGGTCCGCACTCTAGTCAGGGTTCGCGTGGTCGTCCGGGAGGCCTTGCGGGCGGCCGTGGGAGTTCCGTGCGCGCGGGGCGGAGTGGAGCGGGATGCGCGGGGCAGATGGCGCAGGGCGGGTGACTCCGTCACCAGCGGCTCCGGGCCGGCCACCCGGACTTCGTGTCTTCCTCCAGGCCGCCTGGCATTTGCTATAGGACTTCGCCCTGTCAATTGCAGATGCGAGCCAATGTTGCCTATCTTGTGGCACATGCAGTCCTATACGATCGGCCAGGCGGCGCGGCTGCTGGGGGTCAGTCCCGACACCGCGCGCCGCTGGGCGGACGCCGGCAAGGTCGCGACCCATCGCGACGACGGTGGCCGCCGCCTCATCGACGGCCGTGATCTGGCCGCCTTCTCCATCGAGGTGGCGCAGAGCGGCACGGGTGAGGATGACGCCTCGTACACCTCCGCGCGCAACGCCTTCCCGGGCATCGTCACCGCCGTCACGCTCGGCGATGTCGCCGCCCAGGTCGAGATCCAGGCCGGTCCGCACCGCCTGGTCTCCCTGCTGACCCGGGAAGCGGTGGAGGAACTCGGCCTGGAGGTCGGCATGCAGGCCACCGCCCGCGTGAAGTCCACCAGCGTGCACATCGACCGCACCTGACCCCTGCGCGGCAGCACCACCAGCCGATCCGCAACGACCGTCCCCCACCGGCCGGCTGCCTTCCCTCAGCGGCGTCGCCCGTCCACGGCGCGGCTTTTCCCATCCACTCGGACGACACCCGTCGTCCCGGGTTCCAAGGAGTCCCGCCTCATGTCCCAGCTCGTCACCGCGCGCCGTACCGCCGCCGCGCTCGTCACCGTCGCCCTGCTCGTCCCGCTCGCCGCCTGCGGCGGCAACGACGAGAAGGACCAGGGCGCCGAGAAGTCCGGCGGCGCCGCCCCCAAGGCGGACCTCACCGTGCTCGCCGCGTCCTCGCTGACCGACGTCTTCAAGAAGGCCGGTGCGGTGTACGAGCGGGAACACCCCGGCACCAAGGTGCACTTCTCCTTCGCCGGGTCCCAGGAACTGGCCGCCCAGGTGCGGGAGGGTGCCCCGGCCGACGCCGTGGTCACCGCCGACACCAAGACCATGGACGGCATCGGGCCGGACGTCGGCAAGTCCACCGTCATCGCCAAGAACCGCCTGGTCATCGTCACCGGTGAGGGCAACCCCAAGAAGATCGACAACCTCAGGGACCTCACCGACAGCAAGCTGAAGGTCGTCCTCGCCGCCTCCCAGGTGCCGGTCGGCCGCTACAGCAAGCAGGTCCTCGACGCGCAGAAGCTGACCGTGAAGCCGGTCTCCCAGGAGCCCAATGTGCGCGCGGTGCTCAGCAAGGTCGAACTCGGCGAGGCCGACGCCGGGCTCGTCTACAAGACGGACGCCGCCACCGCACCGAAGAAGGTCGACGCCGTCGACATCCCCGACGCGCAGAACGCCGTCGCCTCCTACCCGGCCGCGACCCTGAAGATGTCCCAGCACTCCGCTGCCGCCGCCGCGTTCGTGAAGTGGCTGAGCGAGCCCGCGGCGCAGCAGCTCCTGCAGCGGGCAGGCTTCCAGAAGCCGTAATCCGGTACGGCGCGCACGGGGACCGTCCGGCTCGGCGGAGCGGACGGCCCCGCGCGCACCGCCCGGCCCGCCCCGAGCCGAGGAACCCGATGAAAGACCTCCGCACCCTCGCGCCGCTCCCGGCAGGCAGATTCCGCACGCCCGGCGCCCGCACGCCCGTCGTGCTGGCCGTGCCCGCGCTGGTCGCCGTCGCCTTTCTGCTGCTGCCGCTCCTCGGCATCCTCGCCCGCACCAACTGGGGTGACCTCGGCACCCACTTGACCAGCCCGGGTGTCCTCGAAGCGCTCCGGCTTTCCCTGCTGGTGTCCTTCTCGGCTCTGGGGCTCGCGCTGCTGCTGGGCGTGCCCCTGGCCTGGCTGCTGGCACGGGTCGACTTCCGCGGCAAGGCGCTGGTCCGCTCGCTGGTACTGCTGCCGATGGTGCTGCCGCCGACCGTCGGCGGTGTCGCGCTGCTGCTCGGCTTCGGCCGGCGGGGACTGCTCGGCCCCTGGCTGGAGGAGACCTTCGGCGTCGTGCTGCCGTTCCACACCTCCGGCGCGGTGGTCGCGGCCACCTTCGTCGCGATGCCGTTCCTCGTGATCAGCCTGGAGGGCACGCTCGCCGGACTGCGCCCCCGTTACGAGGAGACCGCGGCCTCCCTCGGCGCCTCTCCCGTACGGGTCTTCCGCACCGTCACCCTTCCCATGGCCGCCCCCGGTCTCGCCGCCGGCGCCGCGCTGACCTGGGCCCGTGCGCTCGGCGAATTCGGCGCCACGATCACCTTCGCCGGTAATCTGCCCGGCACCACCCAGACCCTGCCGCTCCAGGTCTATCTGCTGCTCCAGGACTCCCCGGAGGCCGCCACCTCGGTCTCGCTGCTGCTGCTCGTCATCGCCATGGCCGTGCTGATCTGTCTGCGCGGCCGCTGGACCGGCGCCACCGCCGACCGCGCGGCCCGCACCGCACGCGCCACCGATGACCCCGCCACCCCGGACCCGCCCGCCGCGGGCACCGAGGAGCCCGCCCCGCCGTCCGCGGCGCACCGGGAGCACTGGCCGCTGCGCGCCGAGGTCTCCGGATTCAACCGGCTGACACTGGACGCCGATCCGGGCACCACCATCGCCGTCGTCGGCCCCAACGGCGCCGGCAAGACCACCCTGCTGCGCGCCCTGCTCGGCCTCACCCCGCGCGCCCGCGCCGTGCTCCGCCTCGGCGACACCGACGTCACCGCGCTGCCCCCGCACCGCCGCGGCGTCGCCTGGGTCCCCCAGGACGGCGCGCTCTTCCCGCATCTCACCGCCCTGAACAACACCGCGTACGGGCTGCGCGCGCACGGCGCCCCGCGCGCCGAGGCCCGCCGTACGGCACAGCAGTGGCTCAACCGGCTCGGGGTGGGCCAATTCGCGCACCGCAAACCCGCCCAGCTCTCCGGCGGACAGGCCCAACGTGTCGCCCTGGCACGGGCGTTGGCCGCCCGGCCCCGCCTGCTGCTGCTCGACGAGCCGCTCGCCGCGCTCGACCAGACCACCCGCGCCCAGGTACGGCACACCCTGCGCGGCCATCTCGCGGACTACGGCGGGGTCTGTCTGATCGTCACCCACGACCCCGTCGAGGCGGTCTCGCTCGCCGACCGGGTCCTCGTCCTCGACGGCGGTCTCGCCCTTCAGGACGCACCGCCCGCCGAGGTCACCCGGCACCCGCGCTCGCCCTGGGTCGCCCGGATGCTCGGCCGGAACGCCTGGCCGGGCACCGCCACCGGCGAGGCCCTCGCGCTCACCGGCGGCGGCCGGCTGGTGACCGCCGACCCGCTCCCCGAGGGCGCCCCGGCGCTGGCGATCATCGCTCCCGAGGCGGTGTCCGTCCACCTCGACCGGCCCACGGGCAGCCCCCGTAACGTCTGGCCGGGCACCGTCCGCGAGATCACCTCGGCGGGCAGCCGGCTGCGGGTCCTCATCACCTCGCCCGAGGCGCCCGATCTGGTGGCCGAAATCACCCCCTCGGCGGCACTGGAACTCGGCCTGGCCGACGGGGTGTCCGTATGGACCAGCGTCAAGGCCACCGAGGTCTCCCTCGTCGCGCTCTGAGCGCCGGCCGGCCGGATCAGTGCTCCGTGGCCGCCGGTTCCAGTACGAACACCGGGATCTGGCGCTCCGTCTTCTTCTGGTACGCGTCGTAATCGGGGAACGCCTCGACGGCACGCCCCCACCACAGGGCCTTCTCCGCCCCGGTGACCTCACGGGCGGTCATGTCCCGGTGCCGCGGTCCGTCCTGGAGCTCCACCCGGGGGTCGGCCACGACGTTGTGGTACCAGACCGGGTGCCGGGGTGCGCCGCCCATGGACGCCACCACCGCATACACCCCGTCGTGCTCCACCCGCATCAGCGGGCTCTTGCGGATCTTGCCGCTCCTGGCGCCCCGGGTGGTGAGGATGACGACCGGCATCCCGCGCATGGTGGTGCCGTCCGTCCCGCCGGAGGACTCGTACAGCTCGACCTGATCGCGCACCCACTGTGCCGGGCTCGGCTCGTACTCACCCTGAAGAGGCATGTGGTCCGTCCCATCTCCGTAGACAACGTGAGCTCGCCCGCGGCCCGCGGTGGGGCCGCCCGGCAACGCCCTGACCTTCGCTCAACAACCGCGGCGGCCGCAATCTTCCGGGCTCCGCCGCCGTGTCCGGCCGGCCCGGGAAGCACACGGCGCCGGCCACCGGCGGCTGCCCCGGCCCGCCTCATGGGCGGACGGGAACAGCCGGACCGGTGGCCGGCGCCAGAGAGGGGCGGCTGCTGCTCACCCACCGAACGGGCGGGTGAACAGGTCCGTCGTCAGGACACCAGCTCCACCTCGCGGGCGCTGCGGCGGTGCTGCTCGGCCCAGTTGTTCAGCGCCGCGCCACAGGCGTGGTCGAGGTGGCGCAGTCCGCTCAGGTCGAGCTCCACATCCCGGTCGGCGGGCAGGGTGTCGAGCTGGTCGAGGATCTTGGGCAGCCGCAGGAACGTGGCGTTGCCGACCGCCCGCACCTGCACCGGCTCCGACGTGTCGTCGGGGACCCGCACGTCGAGGTGCACATGCGAGGTCTCCCAGGCCGTCTTCGCGACGGCCAGCAGCAGCCCGATCAGCACACCCTCGAACATGTTGACCGTCACGATCGCCACCGCGGTGACCATGAGGACGACGGCCTCGCCACGGTGTTCGCGCCACAGCGGCCCCAGCGCACGCACCGGGATGAGCTTGCAGCCCGCGTGCACCAGGACACCCGCCAGCGCGGCCACCGGCACCACACCCAGCGCGGCCGGGAAGGCCGCGGCGAACACCAGCAGCCAGACACCGTGCAGCACCCGCGAGGCCTTGGTCTTCGCGCCCGCCTGCACATTGGCGGCGCTGCGGACGATGACCGCGGTCATCGGCAGGGCACCCAGGACACCGCAGACGGCGTTGCCCGCACCCTGGGCCATCAGCTCCTTGTCGTAGTCGGTCTTCGGCCCGTCGTGCAGCCGGTCGACCGCGGCGGCGCTGAACAGGGACTCGGCGGAGGCGATCAGCGCGAAGGCGAGGACCGTACCGAGCACACCGAAGCTGCCGAGCCGGCCGAGGTCATCGAGGCCGGGTGGCTGAATCGCGTCCAGCAGCCCGCTGACCTCGACCCGTGCGACGGGCATGTCCAGCGCCCACACCGAGAGGGTGGCGAGCGCCACCGCGGCCAGCGGCGCGGGCAGGACCCGGGCGGCGCGCCGCCAGCGCGGCCACAGCACCAGGACGGCGATGGTGCCGGCACCGATGGCGAGCGCGGCCAGTGCCTTCGACGACCCCACGGTGGAGACGACCAGGTCGGGGAACCCGCCGATGTTGGCGAGTCCGCTGCCCGGCGCCTTGGCGTCCGTGAGGGCGTAGAGCTGCCCGGCGATCAGGACCAGGCCGATACCGGCCAGCATGCCCTGGACGACGGCGACCGAGATCGCCCGGAACCAGCGCCCCAACTTGAGGGCGCCCATGACGAGTTGGAGCAGACCGGCGGCCAGCACCAGCGCGCCGAGGGTGCCCAGGCCGTACTCCTTGACGGCCTCGAAGACCAGCACCGTCAGGCCGGCGGCGGGGCCGCTGACCTGGAGGCTGCTGCCGGGGAGCAGACCGGTGAGCAGTCCGCCGACCACACCGGTGACCAGGCCCAGTTCGGCCGGGACACCGGAGGCGACCGCCACCCCCACACACAGCGGGACGGCCACGAGGAACACGACGAGCGAGGCGGTGAAGTCCGCCCGGAAGGAAGTGAAACGCTTCATGAGATGCCGCCCCGCCTTCAGAGGGGGAGGAACAGGTCGGAGGCCGGATGATGTGCGGCCACCATGCCGGTGTGCACCTCGTAGAACCAGCCGTGCAGATTCACTTCTCCGGCGGCCAGCCGCTCCTGGACGCAGGGGTAGTCGCGCAGCCGGTCGACCTGCTGGCGGACATGCTGCTGCACCGCCGCGGCGACCGTCGGCTCCTCGTCCTTGGGCAGCTCGTCGGACAGCGCCTGCGCCAGCCAGTCCCGTACGGCCGGAGCGCCGTTCAGGTCCTCGCCGCGGGCCTTGGCGCCGACCGCGCCGCAGTGCGAGTGGCCGCAGACCACGATGTCGGCGACGCGCAGGACGCGCATCGCGTACTCGATGGTCGCCGCCTCCGCGCAGGCCGCCATGTCCTCCTGGTAGGCGGGCACGGCGTTGCCGGCGGTCCGCAGCTCGAAGAGTTCACCGGGCTGCGCGCCGGTGATGAGGGACGGAATGACCCGGGAGTCGGAGCAGGTGATGAACAGGGCGAGGGGCGACTGGCCGGCCGCGAGCCGGCCGTAGGTCTCTTGTTCGTCGCGGCCCTCGGCGATACGGGCCATCAGGCCCCGGGCGTGCTGGATGAAGGTCTCCACGAGGAGGTCTCCTGCTGATGAGGGGTGCCACTGTGGGGGTGGTGGCGGAGAATGTATGAGGTGCGGCTGGTGGGGCAGGCCACCACGGCCGTCCTCAGCAGCGGAAGACGCAGTGCAGGACGGGGAGTTCGAGGGGTCTCGACGCGGCCTTGGTGGAGCTGCCGGCCGCGGGGACACTCGCCGCCGGGAAGGCGTGCAACGGGGAACCGCCACCGCTGAACGGCGGGAGCGGACGCCCGGTGTGGTGCGGGATGCCGACGGAGGTCCGCACCGTACGCCGGGGCTGGCCGCGCTCGGCCGCGCGCTTGGCCTTCTCCTCGCCGCCGTCGTAGCTGGGCTTGACGGCCGGCTGGGTGCTCGCGGACTTCGCGGCGGACGGACCGGCGAACGCGGCCCGTCCGGTGTCAGCGGCCGCCGCGCTGCCCAGGAGGAACGTCAGAATCACCGTGAGGGCGAGCAGGGGCAGGCGCAGCCCGCGCCGCACCGGCGTGCCCGGTATGCAGGCGTCCTTCCGCATCGTTGCCCCCCGTGGCTCGTTTACACGGTTCCACCCTGCCCTCACAGTGCAGCATCCAGGTTTCCGGCGTGAGAACGAGAAATGACGCCAAGTTTCAAGATGCCCCCCATTGCGATTCGGGCACATCCATGTGACGAACGGGTGTTCATTTTGGTTCCGGCTCCGCGTGGGGAGTCGCAGGGGCGAGGTCGGTGTGCTCGGGACGGCGGGCCGCCCACGCGACCACGGGCACGACCGCCAGCGAGAGCACCGCGCCGGCCAGCGCCAGTGCCGGATAGCCGCCCATGACGACGACCACGCCCGAGGACATACCCCCGGCCGCGCCCGCGAGGGCGATCCCGACGTCCACCATTCCCTGCGCGGAGGCACGCCGGGCGGGCGGCAGCGCGTCGGTGACGAGGGCGGTGCCGGCGATCAGCCCGAAGTTCCAGCCGAGGCCGAGCAGGACGAGCGCCGTGGCGAGCGCGGGAACGGAGTGCGGCGGGGCCAGCGCGGCCAGCACTCCGGCGGCCGACAGCGTCAGCCCGGAGGCGGCGGCGACCCACCGCCGGCCGAGGCGGTCGACCAGCAGTCCGGTGAGCGGGGAGGGCAGGAACATCGCTCCGACGTGCAGGGCGATGACCAGTCCGGCCGCCTGGGTGTCATGGCCGTGCGCCTGCATGTGGACCGGCGTCATGGTCATGATGGCGATCATCACGAGCTGAGTGAGGATCATGACCGTGGTGCCGATGACCACCCCGCGCCGCTGCGACCGGGCGTCCGGCTGCTCGCCGGCGTCCTCGGCGGAGTGCGGGTCGGCGGGCCGTTCCGCCGCCAGCTTCTCCGCCAGCCGCAGTGGGTCGGGCCGCAGCAGCGCGGCCAGGGCCACCGCCGCCGCCCCGAACGCGGCGACGGCCAGCAGGAACGGCCCGGCGAGCCGGGGGATGCCCCAGGAGTGCGCCACCTCTCCCGTCACGGTCACCAGGTTGGGGCCGACCACCGCGCCGAGCGTGGTGGCGAACAGCACCGTGCTCACGGCCCGGCCGCGCCGCTCGGGCGAGGCCAGATCCGCCCCCGCATAACGCGCCATCAGGTTCGTCGAGGTGCCCGCCCCGTAGACCAGCAGGCCCAGGAACAGCAGCACCGCACTGCCGACGGCGGTCGCCAGGACCACCGCGAGGCTGCCGAGCGCCCCGACGGCGTACCCGAGCGCCAGCCCGGGGCGGCGGCCGTGGCGCCGGCAGATCTGCCCGATGCCGAGGGCGCCCAGCGCGGCCCCGGCGGTGAACAGCGCACTGGGCACACCGGCGAGACCGGTCGAGCCGAGCATGTCCTCGGCGAGCAGCGCGCCCACGGTGATGCCGGCGGCGAGGCCCGCGCCACTGAGGATCTGGGAGAACACCAGGACGGCCAGAATCCGCCGCTGCTCGGGCACCTCGTCGCCGGCCGTTACGTCGTTGGCGTCCTTCATGATTCCTTTCGGTTCTGCGGAGGCGGACCGCTAGGTCGTCGCCGGCATCGGCTCCAGCGCCGCGATGTCCGCGAGCGAGAGCCCCATCTGCTCATGGAGGAAGCGCACGATCGTCCAGTGCGGCAGCGCCTCCTCGTCGTACGGGCCGAACTCCTGGCAGTACAGCGGAATCCAGCGCAGCGCCTCTTCGAGTGCCTGCTCGCGCCCCGGCTCCTGCTGGTAGTCCTCATAGGCGATGCTGCGGTGTTCGATGAAGAAGCGGCCCGGGAGCCGTTCCTCGCACAGTGCACGGTATTCGCGGGTCTGCAGGATGAGGTAGTGCCAGATCTCGTCGATGTCCTGCTCGACCGGCAGGAAGAGACCGCCGAGCCGGTCGTGGTGCCGGGAGACGAGATAGAGGTAGCGCAGACACTCGGTGACCTGGCGCTCCACGAACTCCCGCGGTGCGGTGCCCTTGTCGTCGAAGTGCTTCACCACTTCGGCGTGCAGCGCCGCACCGAGCAGTTCCTTGAGGTCATCGGCGGATATCCGCGGCTGGCTGGTCATGCTTCTCCTGTCCGAGTGGCGCGGACGTCCGGGGAAGCGGACGTCCGGCGGGTCAGCTGCCGGTCGAGAGCCAGGCGTACTTTCCCGACTTCCCGACGGGGATGTGCGTACGGTGTTCGAGCCGGCAGCGCCGCCCGGTCAGGTCACCGACGCCCTCTTCCAGCGCCGCGGTCCGCGCGGGGTCGAGAGGCGCGCCCTGGAACGTCGTGTACACCAGCTGCGCCTCGCCCTCGCCGGTCAGCCGCAGCTGGTACAGGAAGACGTCCGGGGAGGTCTCGCTGATGCACCGGTCGAGGTCGCCCTGGGAGACCGGCCCGCGCGGAGTGCTGAGCAACTCCTTTTCCCGGCCGCAGAATTGGATGACCTTCTCCGGGTCGGGCGTACCGTCCTGGGTCCGTACGCAGTCGCCCGAGCGGTAGCGGATCAGCGGCATGTAGGGATTGCGCACGCTCGACACGATGAGCTGGTAGATCGTGCTGCCCTCGGCGACCGGCTGGAGCTCGACGCTCATCTTGTCGAGGTACGGACGGTAGGTGCCGTGGCGGTCGCTGTAGTAGAGGTAGCCCAGCTCGGTGCTGCCGAACAGGTCGATGACGGGGCAGTCGAAGTGCCGGCGCAGAAAGCGCCGGACGTTCTCCGGGGTGTACTCGTAGGCGTGGATGATGCTCGCGGGCGCCGGGAAGTCGTCCCACAGCCCCCACTCACGGGCCTTCCGCACCAGATGCGCCAGGTGATAGCCGGAGCAGTCGAGGTGGTACCAGCCGCGCGGGTGGGCCTGCCGGGCGGTCCGGATCTCCGCCAGCATCCGTTCGACCTCGGCGCGCTCCCACAGTGCCGGGTCCAGCCGCAGGTTGAGGTAGCAGGTCCGCTCGTCGAGCCATCGGTCGTCGAGGGTGGGCACCGGGGCCGGTGCGGTCCCGCGCCGGGCGGCGTTGACCCGCGCCACGTGTTCCGTCGCCAGCACCGTGGTCAGCGACACCCGCCGGCAGCCCGTTTCCCAGGTGCCGGAGATGTCGGGGTGTTCGCTCCAGAGCTGGTAGTAGGAGCGCAGCAGGAAGTACGGGGGCCGGATGATCTGCATCCGGGCATGGTTGGTGCCGGTGGAGAGGACGAACTCGGCCTCTCCGGACTCCAGCGCCGCGGCCAGTCGGGGCGTCATCCAGTTGTCGGGAAAGCCGCGCGCGATCTCCGGCTTGTCGAGTACGGGGAAGTGCCCCTTCGCCAGCGACTCACGGTAGAGGGGTATGTCGCGTATCTGCTCGATGACCTCGGCGGTCGGCTGACCATCCATGGAATCCTCGTCGTCTGGAATGCGGTGCCACACGGGGGATACGGGGCGTGGTGCCCGGGAGCGGGCGGCGGGGTTACGCACCCCGCCGGCCCCGCTCCCGGGCCGCCGGCCGCGAGGGTCAGGAGATGCAGCCGGCCTTGGGCGCGGCGCTGATGCAGCCGGCCTTCGGGGCGGCGCTGATGCAGCCGTTCTTCGCCGCCTGCTGTGCGGAGTTGGCGGCGAGCCAGTTCTGCCACACGCCGTCCTGGGCCATCTTCTTGATGAGCTGCTCCATGGAAACCTCCGGGAGAGAGTACGGAAGAAGGACTGGGCACACGGCGCTGACCAGCGCTGATGCCACGCCACTGAAGGTAAAAGTATGACCAAGTAGATGTCAATTAAAGGCAATGTCCCAGGCTGCGGTTGGGTGGCCGGTGCGCCAACTTTGGCGGGATTCCGTCGCGGTGATCACTGCGGGGAACTACATGACGCGCAGTCAGGCGGTGGGCACTTTCACCCGGCCCCCGGCCCCGCGTTGCGCCGCACGGCGGCCGTCGATCGGGTGACCCGTAGCGCGGGTCCGGAGCCCGGTGGCCGCCGGTGCGGGACGATCCAGCCAGCCACCCAACGGTCCAGCTCCAGGGGAGTCCGCTGTGCGCATTCTGCTCATCGCCGGCGCGTTCAACAGCCTGACGCAGCGCGTGTACGCCGACCTCGGCGACCACGGACACCAGGTGGGCGTGGAGCTGGTGACACGGGACACCCCGCTCCCCGAGGTCGTCGACCGCCACGACCCGGACCTGATCGTGGCGCCGATGCTCAGGAGGGCCATCCCCCGCGAGGTGTGGTCCACCCGCGTCTGTCTCATCGTGCACCCCGGGCCCGTCGGCGACCGGGGCCCGTCCTCGGTGGACTGGGCGGTGCACCTGGGCGCCGGCCGGTGGGGTGTCACGGTCCTCCAGGCCAACGACGAGATGGACGGCGGCGACATCTGGGCGTCGGCGGACTGCCCCGTCCCGGAGGTGGGCAAGAGCGACCTGTACCGCAACGAGATCGCCGATGCCGCGCTGGAGGCGGTCCGGACGGCCGTCGCCCGTGTCGCGTCCGGCACGTACCGTCCGCAGCCGCAGGCCGACCTGCCCGATGTCGCGCAACCCGGCCGCCCCCGCCCGCCGTTCCGCCAGGACCTGCGCCGCATCGACTGGCACGCGGACTCCACCGACACCGTCGTACGCAAGCTGCGCGCCGCCGACTCCCAGCCCGGCGTACGGGACGAACTGCTCGGCGAGAGCTGGCATTTGCACGGCGGCCACCCGGAGGACACCCTGACCGGCCGGCCCGGCGAACTGCTCGCCACCCGGGCCGGCGCGATCTGCCGCGCGACCGCCGACGGCGCGGTGTGGATTCCGGAACTGCGGCCGCCCCGCACACCGGGCGGGCCCGGCACCCTCAAACTGCCCGCCACCCTGGCGCTGGGCGACCGCCTCCCGCCGCTCCCCGAGGTCCCGGCCCCGCTCGACCCCGGTGACGGACCCCGGACCTGGACCGACATCCGCTACCGCGAGGACGGGCCGGCCGGCTTCCTGGAGTTCTCCTTCCCCGGCGGCGCGATGAGCACCGACCACTGCCGCCGGCTGCTCACCGCCTACCAGCACGCCTGCACCCGGCCGACCTCCGTGCTGGTCCTCGGCGGCCGCCGGGACTTCTTCTCCAACGGCATCCATCTGCATGTCATCGAGGCCGCCACCGACCCCGCCGCGGAGTCCTGGGCCAATCTGCAGGCCATGGACGATCTGGTGCACGCCGTCCTGACCACCACCGACCGGCTGGTGGTCGCCGCGCTCGGCGGCAACGCCGCGGCCGGCGGGGCGATGCTGGCCCTGGCCGCCGACGAGGTGTGGTGCCGCGGGGCCGTGGTGCTCAACCCCCACTACCGGCTGATGGGGCTCTACGGTTCCGAGTACTGGACCTACACCCTGCCGCGCCGGACCGGCCCCGAAGTGGCAGCGGAACTCACCGCGCGCGCCGTGCCGGTCAGCGCCGCGGCCGGTGCGCGGCTCGGCCTGGTGGACCGGGTCCTCGACTGCCCCGCGCAGGACTTCGCCGAGCGGACCGCCCGGCTCGCCGTCCGGCTGGCCGCGGCGCCCGCGACACAGGCCCGGATCGCCACGAAGAAGGCCGACCGGGAACGCGACGAGGCGCACCGCCCGCTCGCCGTCTACCGCGAGCTCGAACTGGCGCAGATGCACCGCATCCTCTTCGACCCGGACCAGCCCTATCACGCGCTGCGCCGGGCCTTCGTCCGCAAGGAATCCGCGGCGACCCCCGCACACCTCGGCTTCCCGGGCGGCCGGAGCTGAGGCGGGGCCCCGCCCGTGGTCCGCACCGGACCGCTCAGCGGCGGGCCGGTGGCCGCCGTACGCGGGCCCCCGCCGGGGGGGCAGAGGCGGGG